>JAABRN010000077.1 GCA_011390855.1 Hydrogenophaga sp.
CGTGACCAGAGCGCGACCGTGCGCCTCGGCTGGAGCTTTTGACACGGCTGTACCTTCTGCACTCTCTGCGCTGTCTTGGGGCAGTTGTCCTGGCAGCCGCCTTGAGCGGTTGCTCGACCTCGCCGCTGGAGCGCAGGGAGCGGGTATTTGAACTTGCATCAGCACATGGCTGGCGGCCTCTGATGTTTCAGACTGACAACTTTGCCGTCCAGGCTTTCGTCCCTGAAAGTGCTCGCAACGCACAGCAACTGAATGTTTATATCGAGGGCGATGGGCTTGCCTGGCTGAACCGCCACACTCCAACTTTTGCGCCAACCCCGTCAGACCCGCTGGCCTTGCGCCTGGCGATCGCCGATGCCAGTGCATCGGCTGTGTACCTCGGCCGTCCTTGTCAGTACACCGCCGGCCCGGATTTCCGGAACTGCAAACCACGCCACTGGACCAGCCATCGTTTCGCCGCAGAACTGGTGGAAGCGATGGACCAGGCGCTGGACCAGCTGCAAGAAACCCAGGGCGTGCGCCCACTGATGCTCATCGGCTACTCAGGTGGCGCCGCCATGGCCGCCCTGTTGGCCGCACGCCGTCAGGATGTGGTGGGCCTGGTGACGGTGGCCGGCGTGCTGGATGCGCAGGCCTGGACCCGAAGTCTCCGCCTGGCCGCTTTGACTGGCTCTCTTGAGCCGCGTGACGCTGCCCCTCGTCTGAACGGCTTGCCCCAGTGGCATTTCCTCGGCGAGGATGATCAGACCGTGCCAGCCACACTGCTCGACGGGTTCTTGCTTGCGCAGCGGCCATTGACAGCGTCGGGCGCTTCTGTGCTTGTCATCCAGCGACTGGACCGTTTTGATCATCATTGCTGCTGGGTCGAAGCCTGGCCCGAACTGAGCCGCACTTTCGCGCCGATCACCCAGCGGGATTGAGTGCCTTTGCCGGATTCTGGTAAAAGCGGGCTTGATCTGTGGGTCGGGAATGGGCTGGCGAAAGACCCGTTGCCACCACCCCGGACCGGCTGAACTCAGCAGCGGCAGTTGAACGCGCTACGCGCTGGAGATGTTCATGTACGCTGAAACACTTGGCCACAAAGGGGCACCAAATGAGTGAGGGCGCGACAGATTCGACTGAGCCACCCACGAGGATGCGGGTTGGGTTGGTCCTCGTTGCGGGCAGTTGCCCGCGGCGCTGACACCCCCTACCGCCCACTTGGGCCAGTTCCGCCGCCTTTTTTAGGTTGAAAACATTGATCACCAGACCTGCCGAATTGCTTTCTGTCAGCCAATACCCCACGGCATTGAGGACATTGGCACGTCCATTGTTCTTGCTGACGCTGTCTTCGATGTTGTGGCTGGGGGGCTGTGCTGCTCCGTCAGCCCAAGTTCCCATTGATGCGGTGGATTGGTCGCCGCCAGGCGGGTCTTCTGGTGCGCAGGTGCTTGATCAGGGGCTGGCCTCCTGGTATGGAGAGCGCTTCCACGGGAAACGCACCGCCAGCGGTGAGCCGTTCAACAAGCAAGAACTCACCGCCGCGCACAGGACATTGCCTTTTGGTACGCGGGTGCGCGTTCGCAATCTCGACAATGGCCGCGAGGTGGTGGTCCGAATCAACGACCGCGGACCGTTCAATGGGCGGCGCGTGATCGACCTCAGCCGCGCAGCGGCCACTGCGTTGGGCATGGTGAAGAGCGGCGTTGTGAAAGTGCAGGTTTTCCGGGAGTGACGCGTGCGAGCACCCCGCCAAGCCGAGCACACCGCCTGCTGCACGCCGTTCGAACTGACATCGGCCTTCCTTAGGGGACCGCTCGGTGAATGAAAATTGACCAAGATCAAGCACGGTGCTGTCCGGGTGGTTTGCGGACATGTGCTTGTTCTGCGGCTTGATTTTCCTCAAGCACCGAAGCAGGGCCATCTTCTGTAATTCTTGACGGGGATATTCCCGTATCGAGGATTGAAAGAAGATCATGAAGAAGCACATCGTTTCGATTGCCGCCATCACGCTGCTCGGATCGGGCGCAGCCTTGGCGCAGGACTTCCAGGCGGGCACGCTGCTCATGCGCGCGCGTGTCGTTCACCTGGACAGTGTCAACAAGGACACCACCGGTCTGGGGCTCAGTGTCAACAACAAGACCTTGCCTGAGGTGGATTTCACCTATTTCATGAGCCCCAATCTGGCCGCTGAGCTGATTCTCACCGTGCCCCAGAAGCACACCTTGTCGGCCGGTGATGCCCGCATCGGCAGCCTGCGCCACCTGCCGCCCACGCTGACCGTGCAGTACCACTTTGATGCCGCCGGTTTCAAGCCCTACGTGGGCGCCGGCCTCAACTACACGCGCTTCAGTTCGGTGAACCTGCCGGCTGGCGTGGACATCAAGCGCAACAGCGTTGGCCTTGCGTTGCAAGCCGGCGTGGACATTCCGGTGGCCAAGAACCTCTACCTCAACCTGGATGTGAAGAAGGTGTACCTGGGCACCAAGGTGCTTGCCAGTGGCACCGAAATTGGCAAGTTCAAGGTGGACCCGGTGCTGTTCGGTATCGGGCTGGGCTGGCGCTTCTGAGCAGCAGTCTGAACCTCAGTGCGCCGTATGGGCCGACCAGATGATCGGTCCGTACCAGGCCTCTGAACTTTGTCCGGTGTTGTTCGCATCGGTCATGAGGGCAAGGCCCATGAGAAGAACGGGGGGCTTGCCAAACGCCAGCGTGTAGTCCGCCGCGATGTCGCGTTCAATGTCGACCCACTGCCCCAGTCCGGCCACACCGGAAGCGACCACCAGCATGCGGACGCGGTCTGTGCGCGGATGCCGCAGGATGGTGCCCACCGGATGTCGGTGATCCCAGACGTACATCAGCGTGGCATGGGGCAGCGGCTCGCCGGTGGCAAGCTGGACCAGATCGGACAGGCGCCGGTCACGTGCAGTGAAGGGAGCCCTGTCGCCATCAAATTGCAGGATGACGCGCACCACCGCGTCGTCCAATGCACTGTCACCCAGCTCGGCCGCCGGATTCAGCGCATTCGCGAACCAGGAGAAACGCAGTCGTCCCAGGTGAGGCCCTTGCGCTTGCACCGGCATCCGAACCAGGCTGTCGCCTCGCACGCTGAGCGCATGCAGTGCCGGCCGACCCGCATGCCAACCAGGGCGGTAGCGCGTGGCTGTTCGCGCGGGCAAATGCTGGTGCGACCAGAGCGCACTGGATTCGGCCCCTGGCAGTCGATGGGCCTTCGCCCACTGTGAGTCGTTGAGCTGCTTCAGCCTGGTTCCCGGGTCGCTTTCCCAGACAGCGCATCCTGACATCAAGACAAGGGCCAACCACTGTGCGGCCCGCCACAAGACGCGAAACCCTGAGCGACTCAGACTCGTTTGGTGGGCCGGGATGAAGGCATGGGCAGACATGTGCCCGAATAATAAGGGCGGAATGTGACAGACGCCATTTCGGACCACACTTGGGGTCAGGCCAGTGCGACTACCTCGAGAGCGCTCAGCGTTCGTCGAAACTCACCACCAGCCGATCGCTGGTCGGGCGTGCCTGGCAGGTCAGCACGAAGCCCTTGTCGGTTTCCCAGGGTTCCAGTGTGAAGTTCTTTTCCATCTGCACCGAGCCTTCCATCACCTTGGCCCGACAGGTGCAGCAAACGCCGCCACGGCACGACCAGGGCAAGTCCAGCCCGGCGTTGAGCGCCACATCGAGCACGCGCTCGTTCCTGTTCATGCGCAGGGGGTGTGACTTGCCATCCAGCAACACGGACAGCGCCACCTCGCCATCGGTGGGGAGTGCCGGATGGCCCAGCACCACCGTCTTGCGTACGCCTGCCGGCAGCGCTTCAAGCGTGGGAGAGGTGAAGCGCTCGGTGTGCACCCTGTCGGGCCGTACGCCGGCATCGAGCAAAGCCGCTTCCGTGGCTTCGATCATGGCTTCCGGTCCGCAGATGAAGACTTCGTCCATGCTGGCCACAGGCAACAAGGTGCCCATCAGGGCGCGTACTTTGTCGGCGTCGATGCGCCCTTCCAGCAAAGGCACCTCCTGCGCCTGGCGCGACAGGATGTGGATCAATGTGAGTCGGCCAGCGTACCTGTCTTTCAGGTCCTGCAGCGCTTCGTTGAACATCACGCTGTCCATTCTGCGGTTGCCGTAAACCAGCGTGAACTTGGCGTCTGGCGACTCTTCGAGGGTGCTGGCCATCAACGAAAGAATGGGCGTGATGCCCGAACCCGCCGCAAAGCCCACGCGGTGCAAGGCGCGTGGCTTGTGGATCGTGAAGCGCCCGTCTGGAGGCATCACCTGCAATGTGTCGCCGGCCTTCAGCTCGCTTGCGGCCCAGTTGGAAAACACACCACCTTCCACCGGCCGAATGCCGAGCGTGAGTTCGCCGCGCTGCTCAAGCAGGCTGCGCGGGCTGCTGATGGAGTAGCTGCGCCGCACGTCTTGCCCTCCAATGGTGGCGCGCACCGTGAGGAACTGACCTGGTTCAAAGGCAAACGTCGTGCGCTGTTCGGATGCAACGGCCAGGGTGATGGCCACCGCACCAGCGGCTTCAGGGCTGATGCGGGCGATGGGCAGCTCGTGGAAGCGGGTGGCGGCGTTCATGGCATCAATAGGGTTTGAAGTAGTCGAAGGGTTCGAGGCAGTCGAGGCAGCGGTACATCGACTTGCACGCGGTGGATCCGAACGGAGAGGTTTCGGTGGTGTGGGTCGAGCCGCATTGGGGGCAGGGCACCGCTTCGCGTTGCAGGGCCTGACGTGAGAACTTCAGCACGTTGGTGCCAGCATGGGCGCTGCTGCCACACTGCGGCGGTGCAATGCCATAAACGCGCAGCTTCTCGCGCGCGACTTCGCTCATCCAGTCGGTGGTCCACGCCGGCGCGAGTTGTGTGACGACGCGCGCGCTGATGCCGGCGTTGACCAAAGCGGCGCGCACGTCATCTTCAATCTGGCCCATGGCCGGGCAACCGCTGTAGGTGGGTGTGATCACCACCTCGGGTGTACCGTCCGCTCCCGCCCGCACATCGCGCAGGATCCCGAGTTCGCTCAGGCTGATCACCGGGATTTCCGGGTCTGCGAGATCGGCCAGCGCGGCCCAGATGGCGGCGTGCGCCGTGCGAACGGGAGCTGACATGGTGCCGCTCACCAGACAGCTTGTGGGTGCGCGCGGGCGAGACTTTGCATCTCGGCGAGCAGAAAGCCCATGTGCTCCGAGTGTACGCCCAGCTTGCCTTGAGGCACGTAGCCCCGCACGGCCGGGCGTGTGAGCGTGGCCTCGTTCAGCGTATCGTCCACCAGTGCGTCCCAGTCGGTTTTGAGCGCAGCAACGTCAACGCCTGTGCCGGATTGCACCGCATTTGTTTCGGCTTCACTGCCGATCCAGAATTCCTGGCAGTAGGGC
>JAABRN010000078.1 GCA_011390855.1 Hydrogenophaga sp.
CTGGTGGAAATGGAGCAGGACGTGCAAAGCTCCATCAGCTACGCCGGCGGCACCAGACTGATGGATGTGCGCAAGGTGAACTACGTGATTCTGGGTGGCGACAACGCGGGCGAACATCTGTTCATGTGACGCACGCCCGCGTGATCGGGTGCAACAGGTTCAACTCAGTGGGTCAGCCAGCCATCAGTTGCCGCGCCGAATTCACCATCAGGAGCAATCCGCTGGCCGCCAGCAAGAGCGCCATGGCCACACGCAGTTGTGGCATCGGCAAACGCCCTGCGGCACGGTGGCCCAGCACCACGGCGACAAGCCCCAGCGGCAGCAGCACCAGCAGCCGTTGCCACAGCAAGGCGTCATTCAGGCGCCCCTGCCACCCCATGACCATCAACACCATCAGGGCGACCCCAAGCATGGCAACCGGAGTGCTGGCGCGCATGGCGTCGGCCCGAACGCCGCGCCGCGCCAGCCAGGCAAGCACCAGAGGCCCTGCGGTGCCAAAACTCATCTGCACCACGCCAACGCCCAACCCGTAGATCCCGCCCAGCCAGGTACTTAGCGAGGTGGCCGGCGGAGGCCCGCCCAGCGTGCGCCAGCCAACCCAGACCACGTACCCTCCGAGGAACAACAAGGGCCAGAGCGAGGTGAGGTAGCGCGACAGCAACAATCCGAGTGCACAGCCCAGCAACATGCCGGGCACCAGGCTGCGCAACTCCGGCCAGGCCACCTGCCGAAAATTCATGCGCCCCATCAGGGCTGACGCGACCAGATCCATCAGCAACACCAGGGGCACAACTTCCACCAGGGGCCAGCGCAAGGCGAGCAGTGGAACGATCACCAGTGCAGAACCGAACCCCGTGACACCCAGCACCAGGTAACCCAGCAGCACCACCGCTGCCGCATAAGCCGCATCAAATCCCATCGCCTGAAGCCGGGGGTCCGGTCAGGCGAGCAATTCGAGCGCCATGCGGTGCAGACGGTGCCGGGGTTGCACCAGCGCCTCCAGCACGCTGAAGTGGTTCAAGCCGGGCAAGGCTTCGCACACCGGAACCGCTTCCACGCCCCAGGCCTCCTGAATCAACTGGTTTTGGCGCAGAAATTCGCTGCTTTCCAGCGCGCCTGCCACCGTGCAGAGCTTGCCGCGACCCCCGAGCGGAGCTGGCGCCGGCAGGCGAGCCGGGCTGGCCTTGTTCACCTGAGCCGGCGTCAGGCGCAGCGAATCGCGCAGGAAGGGCGTGTGCCGCAGGGGCTCCAGATCGTACAGGCCAGAGATCGACAGCGCGTTCTTGACCAGCGCATCCGGCAGATCACCGCCCACCACCGACCACTGGCACGCCAGCAGCATGGCAGCGAGATGCCCGCCGGCCGAATGACCAATCACCGTGATGCGTTCCGGATCACCCCCATGCACCGCAATGTGCCGATGCACCCATGCCAGCGCACGAACCATTTGCAGCGTGATGTCTGGAATGGTGACCGCCGGGCACAGGGCGTAGTTGGGCATCACCACGCAGGCGCCCTGCTTCACGAACGCTGGCGCCAGAAACGAATGGTCTGACTTGTCCAAGCTGCGCCAGTAGCCCCCGTGAATGAAGACCACCACCGGCGCCAACGGCCTCCCGGGCACGCGCGCAGCGGGAAAGATATCCAGCGTTTCCCCGGCGCCATGACCGTACTGCACATCGACCATGGCGGTCTTGCTGCGACGGGTCTGCTCGGAAGCAGTGGCCCAAGCGGCAAAGTGCTGGGTGTGTTCCGGCACCAGGGCCCGGTTGTTGTACTGGCTGTCCAGCCAGGTTGGATTGTGTAAATGCGGCGAATTCATCAGCGGCATTGTGCACGCTGGCGACACCATCGAGGGCCAACCAGAGGCGTGACAGCCATCCTGGAATGCTGTATTCTGCATTCTGAATTCTGAAATAACTGACCCATGTCCGCCCAACTGCTCAAGCTCGAAACTTCGCCGGATCTCGCCGATCAGGTTTATCGCGTGCTGCTCGACGCCATCAGCGACGGCTCTTTGAAGCCCGGCCAGCGCATCACGCAGGAAGAACTGGCTGAACAACTCGCCGTTTCGCGCCAGCCAGTCACCCAGGCCCTGAAGCTGCTCAAGAAGGATGGTTTTGTGCAGGACGCCTCCCTCACCGGCAGTCCGGCAGGGCGTGGCCGCGGGCTGCAGGTCGCGCCTCTGGATGCACACTGGATCGCACAGGTTTATGAAGTACGAAGCGCCCTCGACGTGCTGGCAACCCGGCTGGCTGCTTCGCGGGGTACCGCCATCGATCCGGCACTGATAGCCAATGGACGGGCGGCGGTGAAGCGTGACGACATCAAGGCCATGATCGATGCCGACCTCGCTTTCCACACCGCCCTCTACCGGGCCGCAGGCAATCCGCTCATCGAGCAAAGCGCGCTGCTGCACTGGCACCACATTCGACGTGCCATGGGCGAGGCGCTGCAGTCCGATTTGCTGCGCGACCCTGTCTGGGATGAGCATGAGGCAATTGCCAACGCGGTGTCCAGCGGTGACGTTGATCTCGCGGAAAGACTCATGCAGCGCCATTGCAGCCATTCCAGCGCCAACATGGGTGCACAAATGGACTCCAACGCGAAGTCGCTTGCGAACGGCTTGGCCGCCACCCCACTACTCCGTGGTTCTCAGCTGCTTCGGTAGTTGAGCCACTTCCATGCGGTTTCCGGGTTGACCCGGGAACCGCATTTTTTTACCCGCTTCCGGTCTTGAGCAACACAATGCCTTCGCTTTCAGACCCACCCATGCGCACCCCACAGTGAACCTCGCCAATCCCTCCGAGTCCTTGCCACCCGCGTCGGCCAACGCACCGGGACCTTTGCCCCATGTGGCCGTGCTGGGCACCGGCACCATGGGCATGACCGTCGCACGCCGCCTGCGAGCGGCAGGCGTGACCTTGAGCGCCTGGAACCGTACGCGATCCAAAGCCGACCCGCTGGCATCGCAGGGCGTGAAAGTGGTCGCACAACCGGCCGATGCGGTGGCACAGGCCGACATCGTCTTCCTGTTGCTGGCCGATGGCGCAGCGGTTGAGGAGGTCCTGTTCCAGCATGGCACGACAAGCGCCCTTCGCCCTGGCAGCCTCGTGGTGGACATGACATCCCTCTCGCCAAGGCAGGCAAGGGACCACGCCGCCCGGCTGAGCGCCCTGGGTGTGCACCACCTTGACGCACCGCTGTCAGGAGGCGCAGCGGGTGCCGAACAAGGCACACTGGCCATCATGGTGGGCGGCAAAGCTGCCGACTTTGCGCGAGCACGCCCACTCTTTGACCTGCTGGGCCGCGCCACGCACGTGGGTAACCACGGCACAGGCCAACTCGCCAAACTCGCGAACCAGATGATCGTGGGCATCACCATCGGAGCGGTGGCTGAAGCCTTGCTGCTGTGCGAACGCGGCGGGGCAGACATGTCCAAAGTCAAGGAAGCGATCACTGGCGGTTTCGCCGACAGCCGCATCCTTCAGGTGCACGGGCAGCGCATGATCGATCGC
>JAABRN010000079.1 GCA_011390855.1 Hydrogenophaga sp.
ACATGGCGCGGTCGCTTTCCAGCTCAACGATCTGCGCAACGCCTTGTCCACCGGCAGCGAAATCGGATTCGAGGCCCCCATCACCCAGTTGATCGAACAGCTGTTTGCCCAGACCGCCGATCACGGCCTGGCCGAACTTGACCACTCGGCCCTGTTCGTCGAGCTGGCCAGCCGAAATGGAATGAACTGAAGGAGGCGAGCGGAGCGGCTGTCTGCAGCCACCGCTGCAACGGACTGTGGCAAGCTTGCAAAAATCTCGCTGTACACACTGCAACAACCGCATGTGGGAACACTGGTCAGCGAGAAGACTCTCAAAGTCATCGCCCCACACCACGCCAACGCGGCGCCTGCTCATTGTCTTCCGCCATCTCGCCCGCCATTTCGCCCAACCTGCACGCAGACTACCGAGCCGACATTGACGGACTGAGGGCGATTGCCGTCGTGGCAGTGGTCATCCACCACGCGTTTCCCCACCTGCTGCCTGGCGGCTTCGTGGGCGTGGACATCTTCTTCGTCATCTCCGGCTACCTCATCAGCACCATCATCCTGCGTGGCCTGCACAGTGGGCGCTTCAGCTTCGGCACGTTCTACGTGCGCCGCGTCAAACGCATCTTCCCCGCCCTGGTGCTGGTGCTGGCCACCACCATGGTCATGGGCTGGTTCCGCCTCATTCCCACCGACTACGAAGAGTTGGGCAAGCACCTGCTGGGTGGTGCCACCTTTGTCTCCAACTTCGTGCTGTGGCAAGAGGCTGGCTATTTCGATGCCGAGTCCTACAGCAAACCGCTGCTGCACCTGTGGTCGCTCGCCATCGAGGAGCAGTTCTACCTGCTGTGGCCACTGGCCTTGTTCCTGCTGCACCGCTGGCGCCTCTCGGCCATGCGCAGCATCGCCGTGATCCTGGTGCTGTCGTTCGGCGTGAACCTGGCCCTGGTGTGGGAGCACCCCACGGCTGCCTTCTTCAACCCGGCCGCTCGGGTCTGGGAGCTGATGCTGGGCGCCCTGCTCGCGGCGGTGCACCTGCACCCTGCAGGCTGGCGAGGACTGCTGGGGCGCACCGCCTCAAAGGGCTCCCAGGCGAGCGCGTCGGCTGCTGCCGTGATGGCCTGGGGCGGTGCGCTGCTGCTGGTGCTGGGCTTTGTGCTGGTCAACCCACAGCGCGCTTTCCCGGGTGCCTGGGCCCTGCTGCCCACACTGGGCACCGTGCTGCTGATTGCGGCAGGGCCGCACACCCGCCTGAACCGCATCCTGCTGGCCAACAGGCCCATGGTCTGGGTCGGGCTCATCAGCTACCCGCTGTACCTCTGGCACTGGCCGCTGCTCACCTTTGCCTACCTGCGCGCAGGAGAAGAAGCGCCGATCTGGACCATCCAACTGGCCTGGGTGGCCTTGAGTGTGCTGCTGGCCTGGCTGACCTACCGTCTGATTGAGAAGCCAGTGCGGTTCGGTCGACTCGACCGCAGCGCCATGACCGCTGCGCTGTGCACCGCCATGGTGGGTGTGGCCGCTGCGGGTACCACCATCCAGCAGCGCGAGGGCTTTGACGAACGGTTCCCACCATCCGTGCGCGAGCTCATGACAAAAGGCGGTACCCAGGCGGTGATCCAGGGATGGCGTCGCAACGACTGCATGCTCGACTTCCGGGTGCCCGCTTCCGAGTACAAAGACTACTGTATCGAAGACAAGCGCCCTCTGATTTTCCTTTGGGGCGATTCGCACGCCGGCTCGCTCTACCCCGGCTTCAAAGCGCTGCAGGAAAGTGGCCAATACAACTTCGGCATCGGCGAACGCAGCGGCTCCATCTGCCCACCGGTGCTGGGCATCGAACCACGCCCCCTGTG
>JAABRN010000080.1 GCA_011390855.1 Hydrogenophaga sp.
CCAATGTGCGGAATGGAAGCTTGACGCCCAGGCTCTCATGGCGGCGCTCATGCACGACGTGATCGAAGACTGCGGTATCACCAAACCGGAGTTGGTGGAGCGCTTTGGCTCACCTGTGGCGGAACTCGTGGACGGACTGACCAAGCTGGAAAAGCTGGAGTTCGATACGCGTGAGCAGAATCAGGCCGAGTCGTTTCGCAAGATGCTGCTGGCAATGGCGAAAGACGTTCGCGTCATCCTGATCAAGCTCGCCGACCGCACCCACAACATGCGCACCATGGGCGACATGCCGCGCAGCAAGTGGGAGCGCATCAGCAGTGAAACACTGGAAATCTACGCACCCATCGCTCACCGCCTGGGCTTGAACTTCACCTATCGCGAACTGCAGGACCTGGCTTTTCGTCATTTGCATCCGTGGCGCTACGAGGTGCTTCGCAAGGCACTGAGCAAGTCTCGCACCCGCCGCCGTGACCTTATCGGTCGGGTGGAACAGGAAGTCGAGGCTCTTTTCTCTCAGCATGGCATGCCGGTCCGCATCCTGGGCCGTGAGAAAACGCTGTATTCGGTGTACCGCAAGATGGACAACAAGCACCTGTCCTTCTCGCAGGTGACCGATATCTATGGTTTCCGCATCGTGGTCCCCGAATTGACCGACTGCTACACGGGCATGGGCATCCTGCACCAGCTCTACAAGCCATTGCCTGGCAAATTCAGGGACTACGTGGCCATCCCCAAGGTCAATGGTTACCAGTCGCTGCACACCACACTGATTGGCCCGTTCGGCACCAACATCGAATTCCAGTTGCGCACCCACGCCATGGATGTGGTGGCCGAATCCGGCGTTGCCGCGCACTGGCTGTACAAGGCCAGCGAACCCAACAGCGATACGTCACAGCGGCTGGGCACACAGTGGTTGCAGTCCCTGCTGGACATCCAGCAAGAAACCCATGACGCCAGCGAGTTCTGGGACCACATCAAGATCGACCTGTTCCCTGACGCGGTGTACGTGTTCACCCCGAAGAGCAAGATCATGGCGCTGCCACGGGGCGCGACCGTCATGGACTTCGCCTACGCCATCCACAGCGACGTTGGCAATCGCACCGTGGCGGCACGCATCAACGGTGAACAGCTGCCACTGCGCACCGAGCTCAACAACGGCGATGTGGTGGAAATTGTCACCGCAGCCAATGCAGAGCCGAATCCGGCCTGGCTCTCGTTTGTGAAGACAGGGCGGGCAAGATCCAAGATTCGCCACTACCTCAAGACCATGGCGCAGGAGAAGGCCCATGTGCTGGGGGAGCGCATGCTGAACCAGGCGCTGCGCTCCGAGGGCATTGCCGCCTTGCCGGCTGAAGACGACGATCACCGTGCAACCTGGGACAAGCTGCTGCGCTTCACTGGCAACAAGAGCAGGATCGAACTGCTCTCCGACATAGGTATGGGCAAGCGCATTGCCGGCATGGTGGGCAAAAAGCTCGCCGTGCTGCTCTCTGAAACGGGTCTCAAGCCCGACGCCCTGCTCATCAGCACCGAACGCTACGCTTCCGGCGCCGACGAATCGGCGTCTCAGGGCATGGTCACACTGGACGGCAGCGAAGGGCTGTCGGTGCAGTACGCGCCATGTTGCAAGCCCATCCCGGGCGATCGCATCGTAGGGTACCTGGGGCGTGGGGAGGGTCTGATCGTGCACGCAGAAGACTGCCCCACCGGACGGCGCCTACTGGCGCGCGACAGTGAGCGGTTTCTGGAGGTCGAGTGGGCAGATGAGCCCTTGCGTTCATTCGACACCACGTTGCTGGTCACCGTCACCAATGGAAAAGGTGTGCTGGCTCGTGTGGCGTCATCGATCGCAGCGGCCGAAGCCGACATCACGCACGTCGACATGGGCAACGAGCCCGCTCAGTCCGCCACCGACATTCGTTTCCTCGTCTCGGTAAGAGACCGTGTGCACCTTGCCGATGTGCTTCGAAGCCTCAAGCGAACGCCATCGGTGCTCAAGGCGCAGAGATTCAAGCCTTCGAAACCCTGAGCAGGGCATCATTGGACAGGTGTCAGTCCTGCCCTGGCGCGGGGTATGAGACCGCGAGCACTTCCAGCGTCCGTTGACCGTCTGGCAGTGCCAGCCGGACCTCGTCACCCACGCGGGTTTTGAGCAAGGCACGGGCCACCGGTGACACCCAGCTGATCTGTGCCCTTGCACTGTCGGCTTCGTCGATCCCGAGAATCGTGACAGTGGTTTCCTCACCTTCGGAATCTGCATAAGTCACTGTTGCGCCGAAGTACACATGTTCGCCGCCGTGGTGCATTGAGGCATCCACCACCTCGGCGATCTCCAGCCGGCGCGTCAGAAAGCGGATACGCCGATCGATTTCACGCAAGCGCTTTTTGCCATAGAGGTAGTCGCCATTTTCAGAACGGTCGCCGTTGCTGGCCGCCCAATGCACGATTTCGACAATTTTGGGACGCTCCTCGTCCATGAGCGCAAAGAGCTCGCTTCTGAGCCGCTCATAACCAGCCCGCGTGATGTAGTTCTTGCCATCGGGCGTACTGGGTACCGGAGGATCTTCGTCATCCTCGTCGCGGTCAGTTTCGCGGGTGAAGGCCTTGCTCATGAGACACCAGAAACGAACAGTTCGAGGACGGTAACACGCGACTCAGGCGTGCGTTCAGGCAGAAAATGAAAAAGCCCGCAGCTTTTGGCTGCAGGCTTTTATTTTGGTGCGGCTGGCAGGAATTGAACCCACGACCCCTTGGTTCGTAGCCAAGTACTCTATCCAGCTGAGCTACAGCCGCGTAAGCCTCGCAGTATAGCATGGCTTTTTTTGGTAGGCCGTGTAGGACTTGAACCTACGACCAAAGGATTATGAGTCCTCTGCTCTAACCAACTGAGCTAACGGCCCTACGGAGTGCGCATTGTAGGCGCACCCGCAAACGTCTATTTGCTGTGGCTGAGCGCGTTGCTCACCAGCTTGGCAGTGACGTCAACGATCTGGATCATCTTGTCGTACGGCATGCGCTGAGGACCGATCACACCGAGTGTGCCCACGACTTGGCCATCGACTTCATACGGTGCCGTGACCACTGACAGATCCTCGAAAGGCACCACTTGGCTCTCGCCGCCAATGTAGATACGCACACCGTCGGCCTGGGTGGATACGTCGAGCAAACGGATCAGCTGGGTCTTTTGCTCGAACAGATCAAACATGCGACGCAATTGCCCCATGTCACTGGAGAACTCACTGACAGACAGCAGGTTGCGCTCACCTGCCACGACCACGTCCTCATGTTCGCTGTCTGCCTCGGCACCGATGTCCACGGCGGCCTTCATGAGATCGGCGATCTCCCCTCGCAGGGCATCCACTTCGGTGCGCAAGCGCTCGCGCACGGCCTCCATGGTCAGGCCTGCGTAGTGGGCATTGAGGAAGTTGGCAGCTTCGAGCAACTGCGTCTGGGAGAAGTCCACCTGGGTGTGAATGATGCGGTTCTGCACATCGCCATCAGGTGACACGATGATGACCAGCACCCGGCGTTCGGACAAGCTCAAAAACTCGATGTGGCGAAACACCGATGCGCGCCGGGGTGCCATCACCACCCCAACGAACTGGGACAGATTCGAGAGCATGTTCGCTGCGTGGCTGATCACGCGCTGGGGCTGCCCACCGTGGATACTGGGGCCAGACATGTCATTCACCGGCGACAGGCTTTCGCGGCGCACCGTCAGCATGGTGTCGACAAACAGGCGGTAGCCTCGCGCCGTTGGGATTCGGCCCGCTGACGTGTGCGGGCTGACGATCAGGCCCAACTCCTCCAGATCGCTCATCACGTTTCGAATGGTCGCAGGCGACAGATCCAGCCCGGCGGCCTTGGCGAGCGTTCGCGAACCAATGGGTTGACCGTCGGCGATGTATCGCTCGACCAGGGCTTTGAGCAAGAGCTTTGCGCGGTCATCCAGCATGCCTGCATTCTAAGGAGTGTGCCGGGGTTGTGCCGAGGGTTTGAGAGACTGGAATCCCTGGCCAGCTGTGCTGTAATTTGCCCATGAGCCATGCCCCCGACCAACGGACCACCCCTTCGCGGACGGCCAGTGGCCTTCGATTCCCCCATGTGGTGATCGTGGGCAAATACCACGCGCCGGGGTCTCGAAATGCCGTCGAAGAGATTGCTCATTTCCTGCACGACGAGGGGTGTGACGTGTCGCTGGAACGCGACACAGCGCTCAACACCGGGCTGCTCCAGTATCCGGCGCTTTCGGTTCCGGACATGGGGCAGACCTGCGATCTCGCACTGGTGGTGGGCGGGGACGGAACCATGCTGGGTATCGGACGCCAGTTGGCACGGTATGGCCTTCCCCTGGTGGGCATCAATCAAGGCAGGCTGGGTTTCATCACCGACGTGCCGTTTGAAAGCTACCGCGAAACGCTGCAACCCATCTTGCACGGTGAATTCGAAGAGGACGCCAGGGCGTTGATGGCCGCCTCTGTGTGGCGGGATGGCCGGTGTGTCTTCGAGGCCACAGCATTGAATGATGTGGTCGTCAACCGCGGTGGGGCCGCCAGCATGATCGAGCTTCGGGTGGAGGTGGACGGCCATTTTGTGGCCAACCAGCGCGCCGACGGCCTGATCATCGCTTCGCCCACCGGATCCACCGCTTACGCCTTGTCGGCAGGCGGTCCTTTGCTGCACCCCGCGATCGATGGCTGGGTCATGGTGCCTATCGCACCCCATACGCTGTCCAATCGGCCGGTGGTGGTCCCGGCCAGCAGCGAAATAGCGGTTGAGATCGTTTCAGGCAAGGATGCAAGCGCCAACTTTGACATGCAGTCCCTCACCAGCCTGTTGCACGGAGATCGCATCGTGGTCCGCCGATCAGAACACGCTTTGCGCCTGCTGCACCCCGCTGGATGGAATTACTTCGATACGCTGAGAAAGAAGCTGCACTGGAATGAAGGGGTCTGAAATAGCGGTCAGAATACGGAGTCTTTGACCCCTCTTTGGCCTAAGCTTCATCCATCTCATGAGCCTGCGACGCATCGTTTTGCGCGATTTCGTCATCGTGCAATCTCTTGACCTCGAGCTCGACGGGGGCTTTGGGGTGCTCACGGGTGAAACCGGCGCCGGCAAGTCCATCCTGATCGACGCACTGCAACTCGCGCTTGGTGGCAGAGCGGAAAGCGGCATGGTGCGCGAAGGTGCAACACGGTGCGAAATCGCGGTTGAATTCGAAACCATGCCCTCGCTGGCACCTTGGCTGGAGGAGCACGGATTTGCAGTGGATGAGACCCTGCTCCTGAGGCGAACGGTCGACACCGAAGGCCGCAGTCGCGCCTGGATCAATGGCAGCGCGGCCACCGCGTCCCAGCTCAAGGCTTTGGCCGAACCACTGGTGGACATTCATGGTCAGCACGCATGGCAAAGCCTCACACGCCCCCAGGCGGTGCGCGAATTGCTCGACGCCTATGCAGGAATCGACACACGAGAAGCCGAACAAGGCTGGATGGCATGGCGCGACAGGCGCAAGGCCCTGATGGATGCCACAGAACGGCAGGCTTCATTGCAACAGGAAAGCGACCGACTGAGTTGGCAACTGGCTGAACTGGAAAAGCTCGCACCACTGCCTGGCGAATGGGAAGAGCTCAATACGCAGCATGCACGGCTGGCCAATGCACAAGCGCTGCTGGATGCTGCCCAGACAGCCATGGCCACGCTGGACGAAGAAGACGCCAGCGCCTCTGGACTGATCCACAAGGCGGTCGCAGCACTGAAAGCCCAGGTCCATATCGAACCCCTGTTCGTTCAACACATCGACTCACTGGAAGGCGTGATCACGCAAGTCCAGGACACCCTGCACGACCTGCACCAATACACGCGCAACGCAGACCTCGACCCAGTCCAGCTGGAATCTCTGGATCAACGAATCTCACTGTGGATGTCGCTGGCCAGACGCTACCGCCGTGCACCAGAAGACCTCGCTGCCCTGCTGACGCAATGGAAGACCGAGCTGGGGCAAGTGGGTGAAGCGCTGGATCTGGCCCATTTGCAGCAGGCCGAAAAAAAGGCATGGCAGGCTTTCGAGAAGACGGTCAATGCCCTGACGAAGATGCGCCAGCAAGCCGCGCCGCGTCTTTCTGCTGCCGTGACCGCCACCATGCAGACGCTGGGCATGGAGGGTGGCGCTTTTGAGGTGGCACTCCGCAAGCTGGATGAGGCCCAGGCACACGGCTGGGAACAGGTGGAGTTTCTGGTGGCGGGCCACGCCGGCACAACACCCAAGCCGGTCGGCAAGGTGGCCTCAGGTGGTGAACTCTCGCGCATTGCGCTCGCGATTTCGGTGGTGACCAGCCAGCTCGGCACTGCGCCCACACT
>JAABRN010000081.1 GCA_011390855.1 Hydrogenophaga sp.
GTCACCCACCTGGCGCAGGTGGCCGCATGTGCAGACCAGCATTTGCTGGTGAGCAAACAACGCTCCGGGAAGCAGACCGTGAGCACGGTGGCCGTCATTGCTGCGGAGATCCGTGTGCACGAACTGGCACGCATGCTGGGCGGGAGTGCCGAGTCGGAAGTGTCTTTGGCCCATGCGCGCGAATTGCTGGCCGCCTGATTGGGCTGAAACCTCATGACAAACACACCGGAAACCCCCATCGAACTCGTCTTGATCACAGGCATGTCCGGATCGGGCAAATCGGTCGCACTGACCGCGCTCGAAGACATCGGATTCTTCTGCGTGGACAACCTGCCCCCTGATCTTCTCGAGGCCTTCGTTGCACTGGATCAAACGCACCGGTCGCACAAAGTGGCCATCGCCATGGACGTGCGCAGCGCCGCTTCGCTGCCAGGTCTGCCGGACCGGTTGAAACGTCTTACCCGCCAGCCCGAGAGGAAAATTCAGCTCACCACGCTGTTTCTGGACGCCACCACGGACACCCTGGTACGTCGGTTCTCGGAAACCAGGCGCCTGCATCCGCTGTCGCTCAAAACCGCCAATGACCAACAACGGGCACTGACCGACGCCATCGAATACGAAAGAGAACTGCTGGCCGAGCTTCGCGACGAGGCGCTGGTGTTAGACACCAGCCTGATTCGGCCGGCGCAACTCAGAAGTCACATCAAGGCCTTGCTGAGCACGTCACCAGCCCCTCTCACGCTGGTGTTCGAGTCGTTCGCGTTCAAGCGGGGAATTCCCATGGATGCGGATTTTGTGTTTGACGTGCGCATGCTGCCCAACCCCCACTACGAGCCCGCCCTCAAGCCACTGACCGGGCGCGACGCTGCGGTGGCCGCTTACCTTGAGAGCCAGGATGAGGTTCGGGCGATGGGGGCGCAGCTCCAGGCTTTTCTTGAGCAGTGGCTACCCCACATGCTGAAGGACCACCGCAGCTATGTGACTGTTGCGATCGGCTGTACCGGAGGTCAGCACCGTTCCGTGTTTCTGGTCGAACGGTTGGCCAAGGCCTTTGGCGAGGAGTGGTCCACTCGCGTGCGACATAGGGAAATCGATGGCTGGCCAGCAACGCAGGCTCAGCGGGCAGGTTCGGGGTCCTGAAAGGCTGCGACGGGCTGCTGAGCTTGAGCCCACAGCAAGGCGCGTATCGGCGCAGGTATTCCATGGGCATGGAGATTTCCCTCTGGTACCCATTGCCCCTCGCCTGAAGCCACGGCAGCCGTTGGCTCGACAAGTTCCACCAGCATGGGCTGCAAGCGCAACTCCCGGTGTGTCAGGCTGTGTGAAACTGGCTCCAGCAGGCGCACCTGGCCGCGGTGCGCAACTGCGAGGTTGACCAAGAGGCTGGCCTCACTGTCAAACACGGGCGTGCAGTAGAGTCCGGCCCAGATGCCACGCGCCGGGCGTCGCTCGAGCCACCAAAGGACCTGACCAGAAGCCTGCTCCATCCTCGCCAGCAGCAGCCACCAGGTTTCGTGACGGCGCTGGATCTTGCGGCTCTTGACCGGAAACTGGTCGGTGCTGCCAGAGGCTCGGGCACGACACAGGTGCGCCACCGGGCAGCGCTCGCACATCGGCCGACTTCGCGTGCAGACGGTGGCACCCAGGTCCATGAGGCCTTGTGTGTAGGCCGTCATGTCGTCACCAGCGGTGTTTTTCGGCACCAACGCCTGGGCCAGCAATCCCAGCTCCTTCTGAGCCGACGCCAGTGACAGGTCGCCTGAAAAGGCCAGCAGCCGGCTCAGCACGCGCCGCACATTGCCATCGACAATCGAGACTCTCTCCCCGTGGCAGAACGCGGCAATGGCCGCAGCGGTGGACGAGCCAATGCCCGGTAACGTAGCCAGCGCAACGGCGGACCGAGGGAATTCACCGCCATGTTCAGCCACCACCACTTGGGCGCAACGGTGCAGGTTACGCGCCCGACTGTAATAGCCCAGCCCGCTCCAGAGCGCCATCACCTCATCGTTTTCGGCCTCGGCCAGAGACCGCACGTCGGGAAAACGCGAAAGAAACCGGGGGAAGTAGGTGAGCACGGTGCTCACCTGCGTCTGCTGCAGCATGACTTCCGACAGCCAGACCACGTAAGGGTCCCGGGTGTGTTGCCATGGGAGCCCATTGCGACCGTACAAGCGCTGCCAGGCAATCAGCGCCGCCGCAAAACCGGCAGGCACGGTCGGGCCTGTGTCTACAGGCGGGCTGCTCATGCAGGCGTGGCTTCTGCGGTTTCTTCTTCCTTCGCTGAAAGCAAGTGTTCCGTGAGTTCGCCGAGCTTGGCATCTGCCAGATTGAGCTCGGCCTGGAGCGCCTGCAATTCTCGGATGCGCTCATTGAGGCCACCTGCCGCCTGCTGGATGCGCGAGACGGCTTCTATTCGCCGGCCAAAGTTGCGCCGCCGCTCGCGCAACTGAGCATCCAGTTGTGCAGCGGCCGATTTATTCCAAAGCTCGACTTCATTGACTGCCGTCTCAAACACCACCCGCAGCCGGCTCATGAGTGCCCTGGCCAGCCGTTCAGCAAACTCGGGTTGCGCAAGCCTGAGTGCATTTCCCAGGCTGAGGTACTGGACATGGCTTTTTTCAATCAGTTCCAGATCCCTGTAGAAGCGAGCCAGCTTGGGCTGGGGAGGGGCCTGAAGCGAGAAACCATATTCGGCGTTCAACCCTTTGAAGCTGCCTTCCAGCATCGACTGGATCTCCCCTGCCAGTCGCTCGGTCTGGATCAGGCCCTCGCGCAGTCGCTCGAAAGTCTTCCCATAAGCGCGGCGGACACCCAGCTTGACACCCGGTTGCTTGAGCGCCTTGGCGAGTTCCGCCACCTCGATCTTGAGGTGGGTATGACCCAACAAGGCAAAAAGGTCTTTCAACAAACGCAGATGCACCGAACGCACCGCCTGAATCTTGGCGCCACTTGCGTCGAACTCGGCTTGTTCCTGCTCAATGCGCAAACGCATCTGCTTGATGACCCCGTCGTTCTTTCCCCGCAGGCCTTCAAGTTCCTGCACCTGCTCGACCAGATCCCGGGCGCGCGTGTGCACCAGGCGGCTGGTCTCCAGACGAAGAGACTGGATACCGGAGGCCACGGCAGACCGCAGTATCGCGCGGCGCTGACCCAGGAGGTCCACACCCAGCGCTGTCTCCAGCTCCATCAATTTGCTCGCCTTGAGCAGCTTCTTGTCGCGATTGACTTTGGCCAGAAGACCTTTCTGGGCCGATACCGCCAGCACCTGGCGTGGCGACAAACCAAGAATATCGGCAGCGTCGGTGCGTTGCGATGCGATCTGCAGCTGAACCTGCTCGGGTGAGCTCAGTGCGTCCCACATGGTGTCGATCTTGTTCAAAACCACCAGCCGCGATTCGTTGCCCTCGCCCAGAACCGACAGATGCTGGCGCCAGATGCCCAGATCGGATTTGGTCACACCGGTGTCAGCAGCCAAAATGAACACCACAGCATGAGCCTGTGGCAACAAGCTCACGGTCAGTTCGGGTTCGGCGCCGATGGCGTTCAGCCCAGGCGTGTCCAGAATCACCAGGCCTTGTTTGAGCAGCGGGTGCGCCATGTTGATCAATGCGTGCCGCCATTTGGGCACTTCGATCATCCCGTCCGGGCTGGGCAGGGGGTTGTCTTCTGGCAATTCGTCGTTCCAGAAACCCAGGGCTGCCGCCTCCGCCTGAGTGACCTTGCGTACCTCGGCCACTTTCTGGATCGCTTGCGCCAGTTGCTGGGGGTCGTTCACATCCAGGTCGATGCGTTCCCATTTTTCAGGCGCATTGCGCCAGTCCAGCAGCGATTTGGCATGCAGCCGGGTTTCGATGGGCAGCAGCCTCAGGCATGGAGGAACGTCTGCGTCGTAGCCGAGCTCAGTCGGACACATGGTGGTGCGCCCGGCACTGGCGGGCATGATGCGGCGCCCGTAGCCAGCAAAAAACACCGCATTGATCAGCTCGGATTTGCCGCGAGAGAACTCTGCAACAAATGCCACCATGATCTTGTCATTGCGAACCCGCTCATGAAGCTGGTCGAGCCGCTCCCGAATACCGGGCTCCATCAGGTCGTGGTCGGTGAGCCACTCAGACAACAGCCGCAGCCGCAAGGCAAACTGCCGGCGCCACGCCCCATGCTGATCGAATTCCTGATTGAAGCTCATATACCGTGTCTCTTTGATGCCGGCAATATAGCACCGGCTCCATGCCAAACCCCGTCTCATCGGAGGTACGGCACCGCGGGTGCGCCAGAGGGCGCCTCAGTGGTTCAGGGTTTCTGGCACTTGGGACAGAAGAAGGTCGAACGCTGGCCTTGACGCACAGCCTTGATGAACGTACCACAGACCCGACATGGCAGACCGGCCCGCCCGTAAACCATTGCATCCAGCTGAAAGTAGCCAGACTGTCCCTCTGCGCTGGAGAAATCGCGCAATGTGCTGCCCCCCAAGGCCAGCGCGCGCTGCAGGACCGCGACGATGGCGCCATGCAGTCGCAGTGCACGCGGTTTGCTCAGGCGGTCGGCACGCACGGTGGGCCGTATGCCGGCAGCAAACAGCGCCTCTGAAGCGTAAATATTACCCACGCCCACCACGGTATCGCCTGCCAGAAGCACCTGCTTGATGCTGGAACGGCGTTGCTGCAAGGCCTGGTGAAAACGCAGCGCGTCAAAACCCGCCTCGAGCGGCTCGACGCCCAGCCGCCCCAGAAGTTTGGTGGCTGGCTGCGCGTCCACGCCCTCTGAATAC
>JAABRN010000082.1 GCA_011390855.1 Hydrogenophaga sp.
CCCGGCTGGTGTGCAGCTCAAAATGGTCGTGCTGCCCCCTCTCAGGCAGTTTGGGTGCAAACTGAAGGCTACCCGACATGCCCAGGTGCATCAACAGAATGCCTGAATCAAGCCGGAGGATGAGGTATTTGCCCCGTCTCGCCACCTCAAGCACGGTGCGGCCTTCAAGCAGGGCAGGATCGCACCCCAATGGCCAACGCAGCGGTTTTCCAACATGCAACCCAAGCACTTTCGCCCCGGCTATGCGGTCAGAAAAGCTCCGACGGGTGACTTCGACTTCGGGCAATTCAGGCATGGCGTTTCGGCATTCGCAAAAGGGGTGGAACGCAATCAGGGTCTTGGACTCCCAACCACTTTGGCCCACAACCCTTCAATTATCATCATCCGATGAATACCCTGCGCAGCACCCCCTCTCCCCTACCGGATCGCCAGGGTAGCGATGCCATGTCCAGCCGGCTCAAGCGTCGCGTCGGCTTTGCTTTGTTGGCTGCATGGATGGCAGGCTCTTCGCTGACAGCCTGTGCGCAAACACCGGATTCCGCCCAGCGCACGCCAGAGCCTGTCAGCGCTTCCGAACCCGTTTCCAACTCCGGACTCGACTCGCCCCTGTTCTACCAGCTCCTGATCGGCGAGCTGAATGCGCGAACGGGCGACGCAGGTGCAGCCTACTCGCTGATTCTGGATGCGGCCCGCAAGCGACAGGATCCGCTTCTTTACCGGCGTGCGGTCGACATCGCGCTGCAAGCACGATCGGGAGAGTCGGCGCTCAGCGCTGCCCAGGCATGGTCCAGGGACCTGCCAGGATCCCCCGACGCCGACCGGTTCGTCCTGCAAATTCTGCTGGCACTCAATCGCGTGGCAGAGACCGGGCCTGCGCTCACGTCTCTGCTGGCATCTGGCGACGGCGTTTTGCGGGATGAAACCATCAACGCGATTCCTCAGATCTATGCCCGCGTTTCTGACAAGGCGGTGGCCTTGCAGGTCCTGCAAAACAGCCTTGCCCCCTACCTTCAAGGCCCCCACGCACCAGCCGCCTGGACCACCATCGGGCGCATGGAGCTGGAGCTGGAACAACCCGAGGCAGCGTTGAACTCGGCAAGAAAGGGGCACGAAGCCAATCCGCAATCACCCTTCCCGGCCATGCTGGCTCTTGAACTGTTGGAGCGGGGTCAGCGCGGGGCAGAGGACATCGTGCGTGAACACTTGCGCGTGGCCTCGCCTGCCGGCCCCTTCCGTTCACAAGTCCCGCTGGCCTACGCGCGTATCCTTCTTGATCTGCAGCGCACGGCAGAGGCAGCGCGGCAGTTGGAAAGCCTGACCACGAGCCAGCCTGATCTCGCCGATGCGTGGTTGCTGCAGGCCACGATCCAGGTCCAGGAGAACAAGCTGGAAGCGGCCAGCCGTTCGCTCCAAAACCACATGCGACTCGCACGAGAGGCTGGCGACGAGCGTTCGGCTCGGAGCTTGACGCAAGCCTATCTGCTCATGGCACAAATCGCGGAGAAGCAAAACGACATTCAAGCAGCGAGCGCCTGGCTCGACCGTATCGAAAACGCAGATGACATCATGGCAGCCCAGATGCGGCGCGCATCGCTTCTGGCGAGGCAGGGGCAAATGGCCGAGGCGAGGGCCATGCTGCGCAAGCACCCCGAACGCCGCCCTGACGACGCCAGACTCAAACTCGTCGTGGAAGCCCAGTTGCTCAGGGACTTCAAGCAGTGGCAAGAGGCTTACCTGGTTTACAAGGAGGCTGTGAGCAAGTTCCCGGACCAGACCGACCTGCTTTACGACCAGGCCATGATGGCCGAAAAAGCAGGCAACCTGCCCGAGATGGAAGCCTTGCTCCGGCAGTTGATGGCTGCGAAACCCGATTTCCACCACGCCTACAACGCGCTCGGCTATTCATTGGCCGACCGCAACATCCGCCTTCCTGAGGCGAAGGCATTGATCGAAAAAGCGGTGGAACTTGCACCCGGTGACGCCTACATTCAGGACAGCCTCGGCTGGGTCGAATTCCGGATGGGCAACGCGCCGCGTGCTTTGAGCATCCTGCAAGCGGCCTACGGCAAGCGCCCGGATGCCGAGATTGCAGCCCACCTCGGTGAAGTTCACTGGGTGTTGGGGCAACGGGAGCAGGCACTGAAGATCTGGCGCGAAGGCCTGCTCCTGGCCAACGACAACGAAAC
>JAABRN010000095.1 GCA_011390855.1 Hydrogenophaga sp.
CCGCTTGCGTTACGCACGCACCCAGTTGCGCGCTGCGCTGGAGAGTTTTGCATGACCCTATCCAACGAAGATCCCGACACCACCGGCGCCGCGCACGACCCCTTGCTGCGACGCTACCGGGAGGCCAGTGCGCTGGACGATGAACGCCCTGCGCCAGGCTTGCGCGAAGCGGTGCTGGCACAAGCCCGTGCGCAAGCGACGAAGGACACCCACCCACTCACATCCAGCCAGCGACCCACTGCCGCAGCCAACGACCGAACCTGGACCCTGCGCGCCCTTGGCACGCTGGCTGTGTTGGGTCTGGTGGGTCTGCTCATGCTGCAATTCGACCAGGGCACCCCAGAAGAGCGCGACATCGCCTTCGGTTCACCGCCCTCGCCTACCGAACCCAGCGCCATTCGGTCACACGAACCCGCAGGCCCACCTCCAGCGCCCTCCTCCGTCGAACCAAAACCGGGTCCGCAGGCACCAGCAGCTGAGATCAGGAACGAAGCACCACAAGCGCCCCCAACTCCAACCACTCGCCAGGAGCCGGAATCTGCCATCGAACGGCCTCCCGCAACGGAGCCTGCCGCGCCACAGCCGATGCAAGCCCCCGTGCCGCAAGTGGACCGCCGCGTTGCCGAGGCCGACGTGCACGGGCTACCCTCCGAATCCACTGCACGCTCACGCGCCGCCGCACCGCCCCCGGCCATTGATACACCTGCTCCTGCTGCATCTGCCGAATCATCCAGACCGGCGTTGCAGGTGGCACCGGAATTGCTCCGCGCACCAGCGCTGGTGCGCGCGGCGCAAGTGGGTGACCTGGCGAGCGCACGCGAGGCCATCGCCCGGGCCGACGACCTCAACGCAGCGGACGTGAATGGCCGCACCGCGCTCATGACAGCGGCCGCGCGTGGCGACGAGGCGTTGGTGCGGCTGTTGCTCGATGCCGGTGCGGACACCACACTCAGAGATCAGAATGGTTTGTCTGCTGCAGACCACGCGCGGCAAGCCGGCCACGATTCGGTCGTTGATCTGCTGTAAGGCTTGGCGCCACCGCTGATGTGGCTGCGCGCATGCAGTGGGAAAACGGCGAAACGAGCCAACGCGGATTGATGCCCGCTCCCATTGGAGCCGTGCCAAGGGGTGGTGACGCTTTGCCTCGACAGAGCCGGTACCATCGGCGAATGAACACCCCCGCGAACTCCCCAACCTCTCTTTCGCGCACCGGCCATGCGGTGCATTTCGGTCACCAGGACCGCGTCGTGATCGTCACAGGCGGTGCACAGGGCATTGGCGAAGCTTGTGCCCGGCGCTTTGCCCAGGAGGGTGCGCAGGTGGTCATCGCAGATGTGGCCGATGCGCGAGGACACGCACTCGGCATTGAACTGGGTGCCACCTACCGCCGCTGCGACGTGGGCGACAAGATCGACGTTGACGACCTGGTGGCCGCCACGCTGCAGCGCCATGGCCGCATCGATGTGCTGGTCAACAACGCGGGTATTTTCAAGGCTGCCGACTTTCTGGAAGTGACGGAAGAGGACTTTGACGATGTGCTGCGCGTCAACCTCAAAGGCTCGTTCCTCATGGGCCAGGCGGTGGCACGGGTCATGGCCGTCCATGGCGGTGGCAGCATCGTCAACATGAGCTCGGTCAATGGCGTACTCGCCATTCCCAACATCGCCAGCTACAACGTGAGCAAAGGCGGCATCAACCAGCTCACGCGCGTGATGGCGCTGGCACTGGCCGACAAGGGCATTCGTGTCAACGCGGTGGCGCCTGGCACCATTGCCACCGAGCTGGCTACCAAGGCGGTGCTCACCAGCGACGAGGCCAGGCAAAAGATCCTGAGCCGCACGCCCCTGAGGCGCCTGGGCGAACCTGGCGAAATTGCCGACGTGGTCGCATGGCTGGCCAGCGATGCCGCCAGTTATGTGACCGGTGAAATCGTCACAGTGGACGGGGGACGCATGACGCTGAACTACACGGTGCCGGTGACCTGATTCCCCGCACCAGACCCTGTCCGGGAACTCTGGCACGGCACATGCGTCCATCTTCGAGCACATGCCAGACAGCGCCCCACCTGGGTGCACAAGTTCTGGCTTCCCGGGCCGCAGCAGCGGCCCCTTGTTTTGTCTGCACCACCTTGCTTCGTTCTGCCCGCCCCTTCACACTGGCCGCTGCACTGGGTCTTGTCCTCGCATGGACGCCGCCGTCCCAAGCCCAAGCCCCAGGCGCTACACCCAGCGCACCACCGGTGATCGTCGCCCCCAGCACCGAGGCCAGAGACGACGTCACACTCAACGTCATCGGCAATGGCATGGCGCGTCAGTCGGTCACCCTGCATCCGGCCGTGGCTGGCGAGGTGGCCCAGGTAAATTTTCGAACCGGCCAGAGCGTGAAAGCCGGTCACGTGCTGATTCGCCTGGTTGACCGCAGCGAGAAACTGGCGGCCGACCTGGCTGCTGCACGGGTGGACGCAGCGCAGGCACTGACAAGGCGCTACGAAGGCACGCGCGGCACCGGTGCTGTACCAGAGAGCGTGGTGGACGAAGCACGAGCCGCCCTGCGCGCGGCACAGATCGAGCGTGAGCAGGCGCTTGAAGCGGTAGCCGATCGCGTGGTGCGCGCACCTTTTGACGGCGTGATGGGCTTGGCCAACGTGGAATTGGGCGACCGGGTCACCACCGACACGACCTTGGCCACCCTCGACGACCGCCGCGCATTGCGGCTGGACTTTGAAGTGCCCGAGGCCTACCTGTCGCGCGTGGCGGCCAGGCAGCCAGTGACCGCCACCAACCCGGCCTACCCCCAGCGAACCTTTGCTGGCGAAATCACCGAGGTGGACACGCGCGTCGATCCGACAACCCGCAACGTGCGGGTGCGGGCCACGCTGCCCAACAACGAAGATCTGCTGCGATCAGGCATGTCGTTTCAGGTGCAGCTGCAACTGCCAGGGCAAGCCTATGTAAGCGTGCCCGAACTGGCCTTGCAATGGGGCCGCGACGGTGCTTTTGTCTGGGCGGTGCGCGATGGAAGTGCAGTCCAGGTGGCAGCGCGACCGGTGCGACGCACCGCTGGCCGTGTGTTGATCGACGGCGAACTGAAGGTGGGTGAAACCGTGGTGGTCGAGGGCGTTCAACGCCTGCGCGCCGGCCGGCCGGTGCGCGTGATCGGCAACGGATCTTGAGATCAGCAGCTGTATGACAGACGACCGCGCCAGCGATCTGCCTTCCCTGTCCATCCGCCGGCCCTGGCTGGTGATCGTGATCAACCTGCTGATCGTGATCGCGGGCCTCGGTGCCTGGATGGGGGTGGAAGTGCGTGAGCTGCCCAACATCGACCGGCCCATCGTGGCTGTTCGCGCCGACTACCCAGGCGCTGCACCCGAAACGCTCGACTCCGAAGTCACCCGCCTGATTGAAGGCGCCGCCTCGCGGGTGCCTGGCGTCTACCTGGTGCGCTCGGCGAGCGAAGAAGGCAACTTTCGCGTCATCATCGAGTTCAACCCCGGCGTGGATCTGGTGACAGCGGCCAACGACGTGCGAGACGCGGTGGCCCGCGTGGAACGCAACTTGCCCACCGGTGTGGAAAACCTCACCGTGGTGAAGGCAGACGCCGATGCCGAGCCGGTGATGCAGTTGGCGGTCTCCAGCCGCACGCTGGCCGTGGACGAACTCTCCCGCGTGGTGGAGGAGCAGATCGAAGCCGATCTGGTCTCCGTCGAAGGCGTGGCTGACATCACGCTGTTTGGCACGCGTCAGCGCGTCATGCGGGTGCGTATCGACCCCTTGCGCCTGGCTGCCTACAACGTGTCGGTGGACGACATCGCCAACCTGTTGCGCAGCGCCCGCGTGGATGTGCCCGCCGGCAGCCTTGAATCGGCCAATCAGGAAGTGCTGGTGCGCGCCAACGCTTCGGTGGCCACCCCTGCGCAGCTGCGCGCTTTGCGCCTGAACGGCGATCTGGCACTTGACCAGGTGGCCGATGTGTTCTACGGCCCGGCAGATGCCGACTCCTATGTGCGCCTCAACGGCGAATCGGTGATCAGCCTGGGCGTGGTGCGCCAGGCGCAATCGAACAGCGTCACCATTTCTGAAGGCGTTCGCGCGGTGGTGGACCGCCTCAACCAGGACAGAGACGACCTCGCCATAACGGTGGTGTCCGACGACGCGGTGTTCATCAGCGGCGCCATCCGGGAAGTCGTGTTCAGCCTGGGCCTGGCGGTCCTGATCGTGGTGGCTGTGGTGGGTGCCTTCCTGGGTCAGTGGCGTGCCACGCTGGTGCCAGTGGTGGCGATTCCGGTCGCGCTCATCGGCACGCTCGGCGCCATCTGGCTACTGGGTTTTTCCGTGAACCTGCTGACCCTGCTGGCCCTGCTGCTGGCCACCGGCCTGGTGGTGGACGACGCCATCGTGGTGCTGGAGAACATCCAGCGCCGGCGCGGCCAGGGATTGATGCCCCGCGCAGCCGCGGTGCTGGGCACGCGCGAGGTGTTCTTCGCCATCGTGGCCACCACGGCCACGCTGGTGTCGGTGTTCGTGCCCATTTCTTTCCTGCCTTCGGCAGCGGGGCGGTTGTTTGCCGAATTCGGTTTCGTGATGGCCATTGCAGTGGCGATCTCTTCTTTCGTCGCGCTGTCGCTCGGGCCCATGATCAGCTCGCGCCTCCCGGAAGCCAGTGAACCCGGACCCGTCTGGCGTCGCCTCTCTGCCTGGGGCAATCGCGGGATCGACACCTATGGCCGCTGGCTGGCCGCCTCCCTCAGACAAGCCTGGTGGGTGGTGGGCGTGTGCGTGTTGCTGGCCGCCGGTGCTGTACTGACGTTCACGCAGATGGATCAGGAACTCACGCCCACCGAAGACCGTGGTGTGCTGACCATCCGCCTCGACGGTCCCGATGGTGTCGGCCTGGCCTACAGCGACCGTCAACTCGAAGCCGCACTGAAGGCGGTCACGCCGTTGCAGGAAGAAGGTCTGGTGGAAAACCTCTTCACCATCACCGGCCGCTGGGACTTCAACCGCGCCGAGATCGTGGCGCCGCTGACCGACTGGAGCGAACGCAGCGTTTCGCAGGCGGAACTGACGGCGCGGGTGCAATCGCTGCTCGACGACCTGCCCGGCGCGCGTGTGCGCATCCGGGGCGGGAACAGCCTGGGCGTGGGCGGGGGAGATGGCAGTGTGCAGATGGCGGTGACGGGCGACAACTATTCGCGCATCGCCGAAGCGGCCTATGACTTTGCCAACGCCATCGAAGACCGGCTGCCCGGGCTGCGAGATGTGCGCGTGAGCTACAGCGCCTCACAACCTCAGCTCACGCTGCAAGTGGACCGCGACCGAGCCACCGAACTGGGCGTGCCGATGGAAGGCCTGGACACCGTGCTGCGCGCCCTGGTCGATGGCACCGAAGTGGCGGAGCTCAATGTGGATGACCGCACCGTGCCGGTGATTCTTCAATCCACCGCACGCGGTGCCACCGACCCCCTGGACTTGCTCGGCTACAGCGTGCGTGCCAGCGGTCCGCAAGGCGACCGCCTGGTGCCACTCTCGCAATTTGTGCGTTTTGAAGAAACCGCGATCCCTGCTGAACTTGAGCGCCTGGGTCAGCGCCGAGCGGTGCAGCTCAGCGCCGTCACGGCTGAAGGCGTTCCGCTGGCACAGGCGGTGGCCGATCTGCGCGCACTTGCCGCCACCGAGTTGCCGCCCGGCATGGGTCTGCTGTTCCGCGGCGATGCGGCCACGCTGGAACAGACCGGGCGTGATGTAGCAATCACCTTCGCCATTGCGTTGTTGGTGGTTTTCCTGGTGCTGGTGGCACAGTTCGAAAGCGTGACCAGTGCGGCGGTGGTGCTCATCAGCGTGCCATTCGGCCTGGCTGCAGCCATTTTTGCGATGGCGCTCAGCGGCACCTCTGTGAACATCTACAGCCAGATCGGTCTGCTGTTGCTGGTGGGCGTGATGGCGAAAAACAGCATCCTGATGGTCGAATTCGCTGACCAGTTGCGCGACGCTGGCCGCAGTGTGTTGGAGGCGGCCCAGGAAGCGGCGGCCACGCGCCTGCGACCGATCATGATGACGATGGCCTCCACCGTACTGGGCGCATTGCCACTGGTGCTGGGCAGCGGCCCCGGTGCGGAGTCGCGTGCGTCCATTGGCTGGGTCATCTTCGGTGGCTTGTCTCTCGCGGCCTTGTTCACGCTGTTCCTCACACCCGTGGTGTACCTGGGCATTGCCCGCTTCTCCAGGCCCCGCGCCAACCAGACCGAACAGCTGGCCCGCGAGATGAAGCACGCGGCCGCCAACGAACAGAGCGAGCCCGTATGAACCCGCGCATGCTGGCCCTTCTGTCGCTTTGTGCTGGGCTGGTGGCCTGCACCAGTGCCCCGCCCGTCCCGGAACTGCCCACCCTGGGCCTGGAATCCACCGCCCGCTTCGAAGCCGCCGCTTCGAATGCCCCCGATGCCCAGGAGGCTGACCTCCGCTGGTGGCAGCGTTTTGACGACCCCGGCATGGCCCAATGGGTGGAGCGGGCCCTGGCCCACAACCCCGACATCGCCATCTCCCGTGAACGAGCGGTACAGGCGCGGGCTCTGTTGCGCGGGGCCAGCGGCCAGCGCAACCTGCAGGTCAGCGGCGAACTGGCGCTGCAAGGCCGCAGCCGCCGCGACGCCGATACCCGCGCCCTGGACCCCTCAGCTGCCATCAATCTGGAATGGGACGCAGACCTCTGGGGTGGCCTTCGCCAGGCCGAACGCTCTGCTGCAGCAGCCGTCTTGCGCAGCGAAGACCTGGTACAGGTGTCACGACTGTCCACCGCTGCGCTCACAGCACGCGCCTATGTGGCTTGGCGCGAGGCCCTGCTGGACGAGCGCTTGTTGACCAACGCCTTGGACCTGCAAGCCGACGTATTGCGCCTGGTGCGCGTGCGGGTACAAGCGGGTCTGTCGCCACAACTGGATCTGGCCCGCGCTGAAGCCGAGGCCGCGGCCTTGACCGCTGAAGCCGCCGAGGCAGTGGTCCGGGTGCGCCAGGCAGGAGCGGCCCTTCAAGTGCTGGCGGGCGAAAGACCAGGTTCTATCGATGGCGGTGACACACCGCGGCTGCCTGCGCTCGCTGGCGTTCAACCCGTGGTACGCCCACTGGACCTGCTGCGCCTGCGGCCAGACCTGCGCGCAGCCGAACAGGCTCTGGCAGTTGCAGCGGCCGACCTGGGCGTGGCACAGGCAGACCTGTATCCCCGCCTGCGCCTGCCGGGCTCCATCACGCTCAGCTCCAGTGCCCTCAGCGGCGGCGTGCTGAACATCGTCACCGCCAGCATCGCCGCCGTGCTGGACGCCACCTTGTTTGACAGCGGCCAGCGCCGCGCCGGCGTGGACATGGCCGAATCGGTTCTGCGCGAGTCGGTGGAGATTTACCGCCAGACCCTGCTCCAGGCACTGCAACAAACCGAGGCTGCACTGGTGGCGGCCAATGGCGCCCGTCAGCGCGCCCTGGCCCTGGACCAGGGCCTCACGGCCGCCAGTGCCGCCGTGACCCAGGCGCGTGTGTTGTACGACAACGGACTCTCAGGGTTTCTGGATGTGATCGACGCCCAACGCAGCGAGCTGGACACGCGCCGGCGCCTGCTGGTTGCACAGGCCGATGGTGCGCGGCAGTCCATTGCCACGTTTGAAGCCATGGGCTTGATTGGATCTGGAAACGGCAGTTGAACCTCGAAACAGCTGGCAAGCCCGCGCTGACGCGCAGGTCGGTGTGCGTTGACCGGAATCAATGCAAGGAGTGCATCGGCTCCACGATTGGTAGCGCATATTCCCGACCAACCAGGGCGCGGGCCCCCAGGTAGGCGTTCTTCAAACGCTCGGAAAGCTCGTCCATGTGAACTTCGCCGTGTGCGTCGCACGGAACAGAAACGCCACGGCCGGGATTGAACAACGATGCAAAAAGCAAATGGTATTCGCCAGAACCCGTCTGTGAGGTCATATCGATCTCCTGCACTGAGCGGCCACCCTTGAATCACCGGGCCCGTACCCATTGCAACGGGCCTCGTGTGCCCCCAGTCGCTCAGTCAAGGCACAGCTCAATTTTCGGCATTCTGCAGCTGACCTAAAGGGTAGAAAGCGGCATCGAAGTCGTGCTCCATTGCCGTTCTCATGCATGCACCACCGCGCCGTGGGCCTCGTCACACCTGAACCGCTTCCCGGTGGCAACCCAACCACCTGCAAGCAGGGAAGGCACGGAGGCTCTCCCCTCCTGCCACTGACTTGTCACACAGCTGCGATTCAATGGCAAACGTAGAGTGGTCTTGATGAGCATGGCTCCTGACCACCCCCGCTGTGCACACGCTCCTGGAGGCGCGACCTGTGGTCCACACCAAGACGGTTGATCTGGTTTACTTCAATGCCGGTGGTGGTCACCGCGCATCGGCATTGGCTTTGCAGGCGGTACTTCAGAGCCAGGGCTGGCCGTGGAATGTGCGGCTCGTCAACCTGTTCGAAGTGCTGGACCCCAAGGGGAAATTCCGCAAGCTCACCGGCAGCGCCCCAGAGGACTGGTACAACCAGCGCCTCGCACGCGGCTGGACCATTGGCATGGCGCAGGAACTCAAGTTGCTGCAAGGTCTGATCCGACTGTCCCACACGATGCTGGTGCGGCAACTGCAGCAGCACTGGTTGCGCACCGAGCCTGATCTGGTGGTCTCGATGGTGCCCAACTTCAACAAGGCGATGTTCGAAAGTCTGGCATCTGCCCTGCCTGGCGTGCCCTATGTGACGGTGCTCACGGATCTGGCCGACGTACCACCGAACTTCTGGATCGAACGCCGCCAGCCTCAGCATTTCGTGTGTGGCACGCCGCGTGCACTGGAACAGGCCCGGGCAATGGGCCACGACGAGTCGCGCCTGCACGCGACCAGCGGCATGATCATCCGCCCGGCCTTTTACGAACCCCTGGCACTGGACCGTGCGAGCGAGCAGTGCCGCATGGGGCTGGATCCCGCCCGCCCCACCGGCCTGGTGCTGTTCGGTGGTCACGGGTCCAAAGCCATGGTGGGTATTGCGCGCCGGCTGGCCGAGAGCACACAGCTGATCCTGTTGTGCGGTCACAACCAGGCGCTGGCGCGCCGCCTGCAGGCCCTACCAGGCAGCGCGCCGCGCGTGGTGGTCGGCTTCACCACCGACATCCCGCGCTACATGCAGCTGGCAGACTTCTTCATCGGAAAGCCCGGACCAGGCAGCCTGAGCGAGGCGGTGCAGCAAGGTCTGCCTGTGGTCGTGGTGGACAACGCACTGACCATGCCGCAGGAGCGCTACAACGCGCAATGGATCGTTGAGAACGAGCTTGGCGTCGTGTTGCGCAGCTTCCGCAGCGTGGATGTGGCCGTGGCAGACATGTTGGCAAACCTGGCGCACTGGCGCGGCAATGTGCGACGCATGCGCAACCGCGCCCTTTTCGAAGTTCCAGCCATACTGGCTCACATTATGGAAACCGCGCAGCAGGTCCAGCCAGGTCTGGGAAACACGCCGCAGCCCGTGCAGCACGCCGGCGGATCAATGCTCAGGCAGAGGCGCTGATGCGCTTGGACCGATGGTAGCTGCCGTCGCCACGCGCAAACACACGCTCTTCGGGCAATAGGTCACCAGGCTGGTGTTCGGTTCCAAGTGCTGCGCGCTGGTACAGCGGTGCAAAGTCGATCTTCGTGAACTCCAGCAGTTCGTCCAGGTCGCGAATGACGAAGTAGCTTTCCTGAAAATCGTCGATCCGGTAGTGCGTGCGCATGACCCGTTCCAGATCGAAGCGGATGCGGTTGGGTGAGGCACTCTCCAGGCAGAACTGCGATTCGGTGAACGACGAAGCAATGCCAGCGCCGTACAGCCGCAGATGGTCACCCTGCTGGAGCAGACCAAACTCCACCGTGTACCAGTACACCCGCGCCAGCTGCGGCAAATAGCCAAGCTGCTGCGCACGCAAGCCCCCCTGGCCATAGGCCTGAATGAAGTCGGCGATGGCCGGGTTCATGAGCATGGGCACGTGACCAAACACGTCGTGAAACACGTCGGGCTCTTCCAGGTAATCCAGCTCGTGCGGCTTGCGAATGAAATTGCCAGAAGGGAAACGCCGGTGCGCCAGGTGGTCAAAAAACACCTCGTCGGGCACGAGGCCAGGCACCGCGACGATCTGCCAGCCGTTGCGCTGCATCAGCACCTCGTTGAGACGGCGGAAATCAGGAATCTGGTCTGGGCCGATGGGAAGGTCTTTCATGCCTTGAACGAACTCATCGCAGGCACGCCCGGGCAGCAGCTTCGTCTGGCGCTCGAACAGTGTCTTCCAGGTGGCATGGTCTTCTGCGGTGTATTGCCCCCAGCCCTGGTCGATGGTCCAGTCCGGGTTCTCAGGTCGGCCTGCGTCGCCGGCCGCCAGACCATGTTTGGCGGGGCTGTTCACTGGACGACCCTCCGTGCTGCGCACTGCGGGGCTGAGCGTCTACGGAACGGCCGGGCGGTGCTCATGCAGCCTCCGTTGCGTTCTTGAAGGCACTGTCTGCGCGGCTGGCCCAGTCCAGATCGCGTGTGGTCAGGCCGTTGGCGTCGTGCGTGGTGAGGCGCACCTCCACCCGGTTGTAGACGTTGAACCACTCGGGGTGGTGGTCCATTTTTTCAGACACGATGGCCATCTGGCTCATGAAGCCGAAGGCCTGCGCAAAGTCCTGGAAGCGAAAGCTGCGCGAAATGGCGCGCTTTTCTTCGTCCAGCGTCCAGCCTGGCAAGGCCTCCATGCGTGCGCTGAGGGTGGTGGGGTCGATGGGGTTCATGTCGATGTCTCCTGGAGAAGTTTTCAGAGCGTCGTCGCTGCATTTGTGCAGTTTGCGCTGCATGACAGACAATTTGCTCTCATATTCCGCGCATGTGGCGTGGTTTACAAGAGACCCTTTCATGAATGACGATATCCACGGTGATTCCTTGCATCCCTCCGCCCTTGACCGGCTGGACCGGCGCATTCTTTCGGTGCTGCAGCTGCAGGGTCGCATCAGCAACCAGGAACTGGCGCAGGCCGTGCACCTGTCACCCGCACAAAGCAATCGGCGCCACAAGCGTCTGGAAGCGGCGGGCTACATCCAGCGCTACGAAGCGCGGCTGGACGCGCATCGCCTGGGCCTGGGTGTGACCGCGTTCGTGCATGTGTCGATGGAGCGTGGGCAGCACAAGGAGGTGCTGAAGTTCCAGCGCACCGTGGGCAGGATGCCCGAGGTGCTGGAGTGCTACGCGGTGACAGGGGACTTTGATTACGTGTGCAAGGTGGTGGCACGCGACCTCAAGGGCCTGTCTGACTTTTTACTCGGCACGCTCGCGCAGTTGCCAGGTGTGAGCGGGGTGCGGTCCAGCATCTGCCTGAACGAGCTCAAGTGCACGAGTGCGCTGCCGCTGGATTGATCGTCGTGAACATGGCAATCTCGGACAGCCGTCAGACGCTACCCTTCAGGGCCTGTCAGAATCGCCGCTCCCCAATGGAGAAGCGCCTTTGCGTTTCTCACCCTGGATCAGCTCTACGGCCATCATGACGCGTTCCTCTCCCGGCATCCTCGGTATCGACTTCGGCACCTCCAACTCCGCCATGGCGTGGGCGCCGCCGGGGGGTCTCGCTCAACCCATCGCCCTCGAAGGCGACGCCGTTTCGATGCCCACGGCGGTGTTCTACAACGCCGAAGACCACCTCACCCACTTTGGCCGTGACGCGGTCAGCCAGTACCTTGCCAGCACCGAAGGGCGGCTCATGCGCTCGCTCAAGAGTTTGCTGGGCAGTTCGCTGCTGCAGGAAAAGACCGAGATCAACCACCAGACGATCAGCTTCCAGGACATCATCGCCACCTTCCTGGCTGAGTTGCGCCAGCGCGCCGCACAGAAACTGGGTCACCTGCCGAACGAAGTGGTGCTGGGGCGGCCGGTGCATTTTGTAGACGATGACCTGGAACGCGATGCGCAGGCGGAACAGTCGCTGCGCGAGGCGGCGCAATCGGTCGGCTTCAGTCGGGTGCGGTTCCAGCTGGAGCCGATCGCGGCAGCACTCGACTACGAGCGGCGCCTGAACAGTGAGGCGCGGGTGCTGGTGGCCGATATTGGCGGCGGAACGTCTGACTTCACCGTGGTGCGACTGGGTCCGGACCGCACTGGAAAGCCCGATCGCAGCGAGGACGTGCTGGCCACCACCGGCGTGCACATTGGCGGTACCGATTTTGACCAGAAGCTCAGCCTGGAGCGGGTCATGCCGCTGCTCGGCCACCGCCACATCGGGCCACAGGGCCGCGAAGTGCCCAGCCGCGTGTTTTTCGATCTGTCCACCTGGCACCTGATCCAGTGGCTGTACCTGCCACGGGCACTGGCCCAGACGCAAGCGCTGCGGGTGAACTACAGCGACACCCGGCTGCACGAGCGCCTGATGCGGGTGCTGGACCAGCGGGACGGTCACCGCGTGGCCCACGAAGTGGAGCTTGCCAAGATCCGCTGTTCGGAAAACCAGGCTCACACCATGGTGGACCTGCAGGCAGTGGAACCCGATCTGATGACGGAGCTTTCCATTGCCGACATGCGAGAGCACCTGGACGCCCTGCTGCAGCGCACCGTAGTTTGCGGCCTTGAATGTGTGCTTCGCGCCAACTTGCGGAGCGAAGGCCCGCTCGATGCCATCTACCTCACAGGCGGCTCGTCTGCGCTGAAGCCCTTTCAGCAGGCCTTGCAGTCGGCCTTTCCGGGCGTGCCCCTGGTGCAAGGCGATCTGTTCGGCGGCGTGGCATCGGGTCTGGCCTACAGCGGGCGCTGAACCTCAGATGGCTTCGGCAGTGTGGAACGTGGCCAAACCCTGGTCGAGCAGATCGTGCAAGGCCACCACGGTCGCGGCCCCGAGCTGGTGATTCAACGCCACCTGAGCCGCCTTCCAGTGTCGCTGGGCTTGCTGGCGCAAATCGCGCCCGGCACTGGTGATGGTCAACACGCGGCTGCGCCCGTCCACCCCCTCGCCCATGCGCACCCATCCGGCCGCCAGCAACGGCCGCAGGTTGCGGCTCAGGGTGGAAGCGTCCATGTCCATGCGCCGGGCCAGTTCACCCGGTGCCACCGGCCCCAGCCGATCCACGTGGCTCAGCAACGAATACTGCGTGGTCTTGATGCCTGACTGCGCAAGGTGGCGATCGTAGTGCTGGGTGACGCGCCGGGTGAGCTGGCGCAACTTGAAATTGGTACAACCCACT
>JAABRN010000083.1 GCA_011390855.1 Hydrogenophaga sp.
GCCACTGAAGGCAATGGAGCCGGCGCCTGCGAGCAGCAGCCCTGTGGCGAGGTGTGAGGATGGCGATGAGGTCAGGACGGGCATGCTGGATTATCGGCAGATGGCGTCGGCAGATGGGCCGAAGGGGCACGGAGTGTGGTTGCAACGGACATCCTGGGGGCTGAGCACAACCGGGCTCAATGGCGATACCCCGCCCTCTGTTTCACAGGCCTCAGCTCACCGGTGGCGTGCTGGCGAGCACTTCATCCAATGTGGTCTTGCCTTCTGCCACCCGCATGGCACCTGCCAGCCGCAAAGGCCGCATGCCATCGGCCACGGCCTGCTTGCGCAGCACCTCCAGGCGCGGCTCCCGGCTGACGCGGTCCTTGAATGCCTCCGTGACCTCCAGCAGTTCGTACAAGCCGGTGCGGCCGCGGTAACCGGTCATACGGCAGTCGATGCAGCCCACGGGCTGGTAGGGCCTGTAGCGGCCACTGACCTTCCAGGGCTTGACCAGATCGGCCAGCGCAGCACTGGAGGCTTCCGCAGATGACTCGTCTTCGCGCTTGCGACAGGCAGGGCACAGCGTGCGCACCAGCCGCTGGGCCAGCACACCGAGCACGGTGGCGTTGATGAGGTAGGGCGGAATCCCCAGTTCCATCAGGCGCATGATGGCCGAAGGGGCATCGTTGGTGTGCAGGGTGGTGAACACCAGGTGTCCGGTCAATGCCGCCTGCACCGCCATCTCGGCCGTGGGCAGGTCGCGCACCTCGCCCACCATGATGATGTCCGGGTCCTGGCGCATGAGGGCGCGCAGGCCCTGGGCGAAGTCGAGGTCGAGATGCGGCTGCACCTGGGTCTGGTTGAAGGCGGGCTCGATCATTTCGATCGGGTCTTCCACCGTGCTCACATTCACCTCTTCGGTGGCCAGGCGCTTGAGCGTGGCATAGAGCGTGGTGGTCTTGCCCGAACCGGTGGGCCCGGTCACCAGCACGATGCCGTGAGGCCGACGCGTGAGGCCTTCCCAGCGCGTCGCGTCATGGCTCGAAAAGCCCAGCGCGCTCAGGTCTTTCACCGTGGCTTCAGGGTCGAAAATACGCATCACCAGCTTCTCGCCAAAGGCGGTGGGCAGTGTGGACAGGCGCATTTCCACCTCATCGCCGCGCACCGCGCCCACACCGGGGCGCAAGGTTTTGATGCGGCCGTCCTGCGGGCGGCGCTTTTCCACCACATCCATGCGCCCCAGCAGCTTGATGCGAGCCGTCATGGCGTTCATCACGCCAATCGGCATCTGGTAAACCGGGTGCAGCACACCATCGATGCGGAAGCGGATCACGCCCTGTTCGCGCCGGGGTTCCAGGTGGATGTCGCTGGCGCGCTGGTCGAATGCGTATTGCCAGAGCCAGTCGACCACCTGCACCACACCCTGGTCGTTGGCGTCGAGCTGCTTGTTGGTCTTGCCCAGCTCCACCAGTTGCTCAAAGCTGCCAAAGCCGCCCTGCCCGCCGCTCTTGCTGGCCGCGCGCACCGACTTGGCGAGCGCAAAAAATTCGGCGGTGTAGCGCGTGATCTCGGTCGGGCTGGACACCACCATCCGCACGGTCTTGCGCGTCTGGCGTTCCACTTCTGAGACCCAGTCGCGCACGAAAGGCTCGGCGGTGGCCACCACCACTTCAGTGGGACCCACCTGTACCGGCAACACCTTGTGACGCTCGGCATAGGCCGCGCTCATCACGTCGGCCACCTTGCCCACATCCACCTTGAGGGGGTCGATGCGCATGTAGCTCAATCCGCTGCGTTCGGCCAGCCACTGGGTGAGCAGTTCGGCATCCAGCAGGTGTCCATCGGCCTGCCGGGCCATGCCCACCACCGACAGCCGCTGCAGCGGATGCTGCGCACTGTGGGCCGAAGCGCAGCGGGTGATGGTGCGCTCTGCTTCGTCGGCCGAAATGACACCGTCTTCACGCAACCATCCCACCAGCGAGCGCCAGTCGAGCGGGCCGAGCAAGAGGTCGTCAACAGGCGTCTGGACGGTGGTTTTCATGGGATTTTCAGGATGCGGTCTTGTTCAGGATACCGGCTTGAAAATGCGCAGCCATTTCACGGCCGGCAGCTTCCAGCGCGACTGCACAGCTTCGGCGCGCGCAAGCAGCGCCATGCGGGTGGGCCTTTCAACGGTGCGCTGCGCCAGCACGATGGTGTTGCCTTCGCGCGTGGGCTTGAAGGCCCAGACCGCCTCGGTGCCAAACGCCGCGCAGATGCTTTGCAATGAACGCTCGTAACTGGCATCGCGGCCAAACAGGTTGACGGTCATGATGCCCTGGTCACTGAGAACCGAACGGCAATCGGCATAAAAATCCGGGCTGTCGAGCACGGGTGCCGCAGCTTCGTGGTCGTACAGGTCGACCTGCAGGGCGTCGTAATGCCCGGTGTGCGCCGGGTTGCGGATTTCCTGCTCGGCATCGGCCAGCAGAACGCGCAGGCGGGGACCGTCGGCCGGCAACTTGAACCAACCCCGGCAGGCAGCCAGCACTTGCGGGTTGATTTCAATGGCGGTGGTGTCCATGCGCAGCGCCTTGAAGCAGAACTTGGTGAGCGCCGCCGAACCCAGCCCCAGCTGCAGGGCACGCCGCCTGGGTACCGAATCGGGCTCCACAAAAAGCAGCCAGGCCATCATGCGCTGCACGTAGTCCAGCTCGATATCGAAGGGCGCGTCGATCAGCATGGTGCCCTGGATCCATTCGGTGCCCAGGTGGAGAAAACGCACCTCGCCGTCTTCTGACAGGGTCACCTCTGGCAAGGTCTGTGGTCCGGTTCTCCTGCGGGCACTGGCGTTGGCACCGGCCTTCATGCGCGGACTCCGTGAAATGCGGGACGTGGATCTGGACAGAAAAGAGGCATGGCGTGCGGTGGACGGGTCGAATGCCCCATTATGGGTTCATGGCCGACGCCCCTCCGGTGGCAATGCCGTGACGGCGCAGCACGGACTCCCAGGCCTGCCGCTTGCGCTCGAAGGACCAACTGGCGTTGGCCGGGCTGGTCGAAGGCAGTCGGTGGATCAACACCTGCTTCGGGTCTGCGGCTCCTTCATGTGCATCAGTGCAATCGGTGACCAGTCGCCCACCCAGCGCGGCGGCCACATGGCGTGCATGGCGATGGCTCTCGCCGCCGTTGTGCGCCACGCCTTCCAGCGAGGGGCAGGTGCGCAGCACTTCGCTGAAATCGTTGAGTTCTCCGTGGCGGATGTCGGCGTCCAGACTGCCTTCCCTCTGGCAGGCCTGGTAGACGTCCCACACGCCAAGTCCGTGAGCGCGCAGCGCTGCGATGCGTTCCGGGTAAGGCGCTGTAGCCAGCGGCAAACCCCACAGCGCGCCCAGAATTTTCCAGAAATGGTTCTGCGGATGGCCGTAATACTGCTGCGCGCGCAACGAAGCCACACCCGGAAAACTGCCCAGCACCAGCAAACGGGTGTGGGCATCGATCACCGGTGGCAGACCCAGCAGCCGGCTCATGCGCTGGGTTTTGTTGAGTCGAGCAGGCTGACCAAGCCCGGCAGCGCGACACACGCATTCGCGCTGGTGGCCTCGGCCAGATCCTCAGCGGGCATGCCTCGCAAGTCAGCCAGTACCTGCCCGATGCGAGGCAATTCAGCGGGCGTATTCACACCCTGCGACTGGCCGGCAGCGCGTTCGGCGGCGGTGGTGTACAGCCACTGAGGCGGAATGTCGGGCGAATCGGTTTCCAGCACGAGCGCAGACAAGGGCAGCGAGGCCGCCAACCGACGGATTTTCTGCGCGGCCTCAAAGGTGGCTGTACCGCCAAAACCCAGTTTGAAACCCAGATCCAGAAACGCCTTGGCCTGCTGCTCGCTGCCATTGAAGGCGTGCGCAATACCGCCGCCGGCGGGCAGCTCGCGCAGGTGCTTCAACAAAACGTCGGCGCTGCGCCGCACGTGCAGGATCACCGGCAGGTGGTGCTTGCGCGCCAGCTTGAGTTGCTCGCGGTAGAACCAGGTCTGGCGTTCGCGCATGGCGGGTTCGCACAAGGCCGGTACAAAAAAGTCGAGTCCGATTTCACCCACTGCCACCAGGCGCGAATCGGCGCGGTGTTCGGTGAGGGCGAGATCGAGCGCTTGCAGGTCGGATTCAAGCGCTTGAGGCACACACAGCGGGTGGATGCCCAGCGCATAAGCGTCGCCCAGACGGTGGGCCAACACCCGCACAGTGTCAAAGTTGGCACGCATCACAGCAGGGATCACGCACAGGTGTACACCTGACAGTGCAGCGCGCGCCCGTGCGGATTCGGCCTGAGCGTGATCGGGCCCGAATTCGGGTGCGTCCAGATGGCAGTGGGTGTCGATCCACATGGCGGTATAACCAACATTGTGGGGGCAAGCGCCGTTGGCGTCGGCCCGACCTGTCCAATCCCTCAAGCGGAGCCCATCATGAACAACTCCTTTTCGCACCTGCGCGGCACCCTGCGCCCCTTGGCCTGGTGTTTGCCTGCCGTGTTCTTCACGTTGGCTGCCTGTGCAGGAGCAAGTTCGGCGCCCGCTGCCCCTGCGGCGCTGGTGGGCACCCAGTGGCATTTGGAGAGCATCAACGGCCAACCGGTGATGGATCGCTCCGTTGCGAGCCTGCAGTTTCCGGAACCCGGTCGCGTGGCCGGTAACGGTTCATGCAACACCTTCGTGGGCGCGGTGGCCATCGACAGCGAAAGCATCATCTTTCGCCAGATGGCCAGCACCAAGATGGCCTGCATGGGTGGTGCCAGCGAGCAGGAAACGCGCTTCATGGAGGCCCTTCGCCAGGCCCAGCGCTACCAGGTCATTGATGGGCACTTGCTGATCCATGTGCAAGGCATGGATCAACCGCTGCGCTTCATGAAGAAGAAGTAGGCCACCAGCGGCGCCTCAGCTCAGCACGCCTGTGGTCAGGCGCAGCGTTCTGGCGCAGCGCGCGGCCAGGGTTTCGTCGTGGGTGACGACGATGAAGGCCGTGCCCTGGTCCCGGGCCAGTTGCATCATCAGTTCGAACACGCCTTCGGCGGTGCTGCGGTCGAGGTTGCCGGTGGGCTCGTCGGCCAGCACGCAGGCCGGCTGGGTCACCAGGGCGCGTGCGATGGCCACGCGCTGGCGCTCGCCCCCCGAGAGTTCGGCCGGCCGGTGGTGCAGCCGCTCGGCCAGGCCCACACGGGCCAGCATCTGTGCGGCTTGTTCTCCTGCTTGCGCGCGCGACATGCGGCGAATCCACAGCGGCATGGCCACGTTGTCGCGGGCGCTGAACTCGGGCAGCAGGTGGTGAAACTGATAGACGAAACCGAGGTGCTGGTTGCGCAGATGACCT
>JAABRN010000084.1 GCA_011390855.1 Hydrogenophaga sp.
GCGGGTATGGCGCCCACCAGAACACCGGTACGGAACACAACGCCTTCAGCTTCCATTTGCGCCACACGGCGGTCGATGTGGCTCTTCTCCATTTTGAAGTCGGGAATGCCATACCGGAGCAATCCACCAACCCGATCATTTTTCTCAAAGACGGTCACCGCGTGCCCTGCCCTGGCGAGCTGTTGAGCTGCGGCCAGGCCAGCAGGACCGGAGCCCACGACTGCCACCGACTTGCCGGTCTGGTGGCGAGCCGGTTGCGGCAAGACCCATCCTTCGGCCCAGGCGCGATCAATGATGGCGTGTTCAATGGACTTGATGCCCACGGGATCGTC
>JAABRN010000085.1 GCA_011390855.1 Hydrogenophaga sp.
AGCGTGCAGGCCGCCTCGCAGGGCGCGGGGCAGATGCGACCGGTGAACTCCGGGAAATTGTTGGTGCTGTGCAGCACGGTGATCGCGTTCTTCCAGTCGCCCTGGTACACCAGATCGTTGAAGTCCGGAATGATGTTGTTGACCGGACAACCGCTGTTGCAGAACGGCGTGCCACAGTCCATGCAGCGTGCCGCCTGGATTTTGGATTGGCTGTCGTCAAGCCCGATCACAAACTCTTTGTAATGCTTCAGGCGCTCTGGAACCGGCTTGTAGCCCTCTTCCAGCCGCTCGAATTCCATGAAGCCAGTCACTTTTCCCATGATGCGTGTCCTTTTTGCTTGGCCGGTTCTTTACTTGGCAGCTGCGGTGTCTTTTTTGGCCGAGCCCTGCGCCTTCACAGTGACTGCAGCGGCTACCTTGCGGGCGTTGATTTCACCCAGGGCGCGCTTGTATTCGTTCGGGAACACCTTGACGAACTTGCCCCTTGCCTCGGACCAGTTGTCCAGCAACTCGCGTGCGCGCTTGCTGCCGGTCCAGCGGTTGTGGTCGTCCAGCAGCTTCTTCAGTTGCGCTTCGTCTGTCTGGTCGCGGTGCCACACGGCCTTGTCGATGGTGGCCGTCTGTTCTGCCGCGCTGAGCACCTTTTCCAGGCTCACCATGGCGGTGTTGCAGCGCTTGGCAAACTGGCCGTCTTCGTCATAGACATAAGCCACCCCGCCACTCATGCCCGCTGCAAAGTTCCGGCCAGTTTTACCGAGCACGGCAACGGTGCCGCCAGTCATGTACTCGCAGCCATGGTCGCCCGTGCCTTCGACCACCGTGGTGGCGCCTGACAGACGCACGGCAAAGCGCTCACCGGCCACGCCACTGAAGTAGGCTTCGCCGGTGGTGGCGCCGTACATCACGGTGTTGCCGACAATGATGTTGCGCGTGGCTTCGCCGCGGAAGTCGATGCTGGGCCGCACCACGACACGCCCGCCCGACAGACCCTTGCCGGTGTAGTCGTTCGCATCGCCGATCAGATACAGCGTGATGCCGCGCGTGAGGAATGCCCCGAACGACTGCCCGCCCGTGCCCTCCAGCTGAATGCGGATGGTGTCGTCCGGCAGGCCTTCCGGATGGAGCTTGGTCACTGCACCCGACAACATCGCACCCACCGAGCGGTTGACGTTGCGCGCGACTTCGATGAACTGCACGCGCTCCCCTTTTTCAATGGCAGGACGGCATTTTTCAATCAGGACCTTGTCCAGCGCTTTCTCAAGGCCATGCTCCTGCTCTTCGGTGTGCATACGCGGCACGTCGTCCGGCACCGCGGGAGTGGCCAGCAGGCGACTGAAATCAAGGCCACGCGCCTTCCAGTGCTCAATGCCCTGCCTCATGTCCAGCAGATCAGCGCGGCCGATCAGGTCGTCGAACTTGCGCATACCCAGCTGAGCCATGATCTGCCGCACCTCTTCTGCGATGAAGAAGAAGTAGTTGACGACGTGCTCAGGCTTGCCGCTGAATTTCTTGCGCAGCGCCGGGTCTTGCGTGGCCACGCCCACCGGGCAGGTGTTGAGGTGGCATTTGCGCATCATGATGCAGCCCTCGACCACCAGCGGCGCGGTGGCGAAGCCGAATTCGTCGGCGCCCAGCAACGCGCCAATGACGACATCGCGGCCGGTTTTCATCTGGCCATCGGCCTGTACACGGATGCGGCTGCGCAGACGGTTGAGCACCAGGGTCTGCTGGGTCTCGGCCAGACCGATTTCCCAGGGGCTGCCTGCGTGCTTGATCGATGACCAGGGCGAAGCACCTGTGCCGCCGTCGTGACCGGCGATCACCACGTGATCGGCCTTGCACTTGGCCACCCCTGCGGCAATGGTGCCGACACCGATCTCGGACACCAGCTTGACGCTGATACTCGAGTGTGGCGCCACGTTTTTCAGGTCGTGAATGAGCTGGGCCAGATCTTCGATCGAGTAGATGTCGTGGTGCGGCGGTGGTGAGATCAGCCCCACACCTGGCACGCTGTGGCGCAGCTTGCCGATGTAGTCGCTGACCTTGCCGCCCGGCAGCTGGCCGCCCTCACCCGGTTTGGCGCCTTGCGCCATCTTGATCTGGATCTGGTCAGCGCTGTTGAGGTATTCGGCGGTGACACCGAAGCGGCCTGAAGCCACCTGCTTGATGCGCGAGCGCATGGAGTCGCCTGCCTGGAGCACGTAGTCGACTTCAAACACATCCTTGCCCAGCAGGTCGGACATGGTCTCGCCCTGCTTGATCGGAATGCCTTTGAGTTCGTTGCGGTAACGCAATGCGTCTTCACCGCCTTCTCCGGTGTTGCTCTTGCCGCCAATGCGGTTCATGGCCACGGCCAGGGTGGCGTGGGCTTCGGTGGAGATGGAGCCCAGCGACATGGCTCCGGTTGCAAAGCGCTTGACGATCTCCTTGGCAGACTCCACCTCTTCCACCGGAATCGCGGTGGATGGGTCAACCTTGAATTCGAACAAGCCGCGCAGTGTCATGTGGCGCTTGCTCTGATCGTTGATGATCTGCGCGTATTCCTTGTAGGTGTTCCAGTTGTTGGCGCGAGTGCTGTGTTGCAGTTTGGCAATCGCGTCCGGCGTCCACATATGCTCTTCACCACGGGCACGCCAGGCGTACTCACCGCCCGTGTCCAGCATGGATGCCAGCACCGGGTCGTCGCCGAAGGCGGCCTTGTGCATGCGAATGCCCTCTTCGGCAATCTCGAACACACCAATACCGCCCACGCGGCTCGCCGTGCCGGTGAAATATTTGTCCACTGTGGCGCTATTGAGCCCGATGGCTTCGAACAGCTGCGCACCGCAGTAAGACATGTAAGTCGATACGCCCATCTTGGACATGATCTTCGACAGGCCTTTCCCGATGGCCTTGACGTACTGGTAGATCGCCTTGTCGGCGCTCAGGTCGCCCGGCAAGCCCTTGTGAATGGCTGAAAGCGTTTCCATGGCGAGGTAGGGGTGCACGGCCTCGGCACCGTAGCCCGCCAACACGGCGAAGTGGTGCACTTCTCTTGCCGTGCCGGTCTCCACCACCAGGCCAGCGGTGGTTCGAAGGCCCTCGCGCACCAGGTGCTGGTGAATGGCCGACAGCGCGAGCAGTGCGGGAATGGCGATCTGGGTGGCGCTGATGGCGCGGTCGCTGATGATCAGGATGTTCTTGCCGCCTTTGATGGCGTCCACGGCACCCGCACAGAGCGAGGCCAACTGGGCTTCCACGCCGGCACGACCCCAGTCGGCCGGGTAGGTGATGTCCAGCGTGTGGCTGCGGAACTTGCCCTGCGTCACAGCTTCGATGTCGCGAAGCTTGGCCATGTCGGCAAAGTCGAGCACCGGCTGGCTCACTTCAAGCCGCATCGGCGGGTTGACCTGGTTGATGTCGAGCAGGTTGGGCTTGGGGCCGATGAACGACACCAGCGACATCACGATCGCCTCACGGATCGGATCGATCGGTGGGTTGGTGACCTGAGCGAACAGCTGCTTGAAGTAGTTGTAGAGCGGCTTGTTCTTGTCGGAGAGCACAGCCAGCGGGCTGTCGTTGCCCATGGAGCCAATGCCTTCTTCGCCGTTGGCGGCCATTGGGCTCATCAGGAATTTGATGTCTTCCTGGGTATAGCCAAACGCCTGCTGGCGGTCCAGCAACTCGGGGGCCACGCTTTCCATACCAGCCGTTTGCGGCTCGGTGGCGCCAATGCGCTGCTCCTGGGCCGATTCGCCCGCCTCTGGCGTGTCCACGTCATCGAGGCGGATGCGCAGGTTGTCGATCCACTGCTTGTATGGCTTGCTGTTGGCGAGGTTGGCCTTGAGTTCCTCATCGTCGATCATGCGGCCTTGTTCCAGATCGATCAGGAACATCTTTCCAGGCTGCAGCCGCCATTTGCGCACGATTTTGTTTTCGGGCACCGGCAGCACGCCGGATTCAGAACCCATGATGACGAAGTCGTCGTCTGTGATGCAGTAGCGTGAGGGACGCAAGCCGTTGCGATCAAGCGTGGCACCAATCTGGCGACCATCTGTGAACACGATGGAAGCGGGGCCATCCCACGGCTCCATCATGGCAGCGTGGTACTCGTAGAAGGCCTTGCGGCGCTGGTCCATTGTGGTGTGTTGCTCCCAGGGCTCGGGGATCATCATCATCACAGCCTGTGCCAGCGGGTAGCCTGCCATGGTGAGCAGTTCCAGGCAGTTGTCGAAGGTGGCTGTGTCGGACTGGCCGGCGAAACTGATGGGGTAGAGCTTCTGAAGGTCAGCGCCAAGCACGGGTGAGGACATCACGCCTTCGCGGGCTTTCATCCAGTTGTAGTTGCCCTTGACGGTGTTGATTTCACCGTTGTGCGCGACGTAGCGGTAAGGGTGGGCCAGCGGCCACTCGGGGAAGGTGTTGGTGGAGAAGCGCTGGTGCACCAGGCCCAGTGCGGAAACGCAGCGTTCGTCCTCCAGATCTTTGAAGTACGTACCCACCTGGCTTGCGAGCAAAAGGCCTTTGTAGACCACCGTGCGGCTGCTCATGCTGACCACGTAATACTCTTTGCTGTGCGTGAGCTTGAGGCGCTGGATGGCGCCGCTCGCGGTTTTGCGAATCACATACAGCTTGCGCTCCAGCGCGTCCTGAACGATCACGTCGTTGCCGCGGCCGATGAACACCTGGCGAATCACCGGCTCCTTGGCCCGCACCGTGGGCGACATGGGCATGTCGCGGTTGACGGGAACGTCTCGCCAGCCCAGCAGCACCTGGCCCTCGGCCTGAATGGCCCGCTCCATTTCCTGCTCGCAGGCGAGACGACTCGCATGCTCCTTGGGCATGAAGATCATGCCCACGCCGTATTCCCCGGCTGGCGGCAGGATCACCCCTTGAGCTGCCATTTCTTCCCGGTAGAGCG
>JAABRN010000086.1 GCA_011390855.1 Hydrogenophaga sp.
CGCCAACTCCCGCAATTCGAAGAGGGTCAGGCGATCAGAAAGGTGCAGATTCATCAGGCTTTGCAGCGTCCGCACCGGCACCAGCCGCTGGAGCAGACACGGCCTCTGGCAAGGCCTCAGGAGCTGCAGCAGTGATCGAGCCCCGTGCCTGCCGCACAGCCGCCTTGTCCCCCGCACTCGCAAACTTGCTGTACTTGCCCGTGACACCCACCAGTTGCCCATAAATCTTCGGGTTCGCCGCCAGACATTCCTTCTGTTCCAGGAAGTCGGACTCACCCGTGAAGTTGCCCACCAGGCCGCCGGCCTCGGTCACCAGCAGCGCGCCGGCGGCAACATCCCAGGGCGACAGGCCCATCTCAAAAAAGCCGTCGGTGAAGCCAGCGGCCACATAGGCCAGATCCAGCGCGGCCGAACCAGGACGACGCACGCCCGCACACCGCGGCATCACATCGCCCAGCATCTGCATGTAGGTCTGGAAAGCGTCGCCCGGGCGGAACGGAAAGCCGGTGGAAATCAGGCATTCACGCAGGCCGATGCGTTTGGCGACGCGGATGCGGCGGTCGTTCATGTAGGCGCCGCGGCCACGTGTGGCGCAGAAGAGGTCGTTGCGGCTGGGGTCATAGACCACGGCCTGTTCGAGCTTGTTGCCCACCATGAGCGCAATGCTCACGCAATAAACCGGGAAGCCGTGAATGAAGTTGGTGGTGCCGTCCAGCGGGTCGATGATCCAGACGTGGTCAGCGCCGCCGTGTCGTCCTTCTCGCTTGCCGGATTCTTCGGCCCAGATGGCGTGGTCTGGATAGGCCGTGAGCAGGGTGTCGATGATGGCGGCTTCCGCGGCCTGATCGACTTCGGTCACGAAATCGTTGGTCTGCTTGACAGACACGCGGACCGATTCCACGTCAAGTGCTGCGCGGTTGATGATGGTGCCGGCAAGGCGTGCGGCCTTGATGGCCACGTTGAGCATGGGGTGGAGAGTGGACGACATGAATTGTGTTCCTAGGCAGGCCAGGTCAGGCCCACAGCAGGGTGCAAGAGCAAAACGGAAACGCCCCGACGATGCGGGGCGGCGACAATAGGTGCGATTTTACCGGTACCGGCCCACCTTGGGCGGCATTGTTTGCTGCTCACCTGCGACACCCTTCACATGCGCACGCGTTTCATACTGATCCAGACCAGCCACGCCGGCAATGTGGGCGGTGCCGCACGTGCGCTCAAGGTGATGGGGTTTGACGATCTGGTCCTGGTGGCACCTCGCTGGGCCAATGTGTTGCGGCGCGAAGAAACCATCCAGCGCGCCAGTGGAGCCAACGACGTGCTGGACAAGACCCGCGTGGTCGACACGCTGGACGAAGCCCTCGATGGCATCAGCCACCTGTGCGCCACCGCCATGACCCCGCGCGATTTTGGTCCTCCTACCCGAACCCCGCGTGCGCACTTTGATGCCCTGCTGGGTTCAGGCGCAATTCACGAAGCTGTGCCTCGTCCTGAGGGCGTGGCGTTTCTGTTTGGCTCCGAGCGCTTTGGCATGCGCAATGAAGACGTGTACCGGTGCCACGCCTGCCTGAGCATTCCCACCGACCCCGATTTCGGTTCGCTCAACCTGGCGGCAGCGGTGCAGCTCATCGCCTACGACTGGCGCCAGGCATTGGGAGGGTTTGATATGCCCCCGGTCATACCTGCACGACCGGCTGCCGACGCGCAATCCCTCGCGGGCATGTTGCAGCACCTGGAGCAAGCGCTGGTCGCCATCGACTTTCTGGACCCTGCTGCGCCCAAGAAACTCATGCCCCGGCTCAATCAGCTTTTCAACCGCGCTGCGCCCACGCCCGAGGAAGTCCACATTCTTCGCGGTGTTGCCAAGGCGATGCTCAAGGTCGCCGATCAGGCGAAGCGCTAGACTGTCCGCCATGTTCGCCCGAATCCGATCCGATATCCAGTGTGTGCTTGACCGCGACCCGGCGGCGAGAACCGTCTGGGAAGTGATCACCTGTTACCCCGGCCTGCATGCCGTCTGGCTTCACAGGCCCGCGCACTGGTGCTGGACACACGGCTTCAAGTGGCTGGGGCGCTTCATTTCGCACATGGCACGCTGGCTCACGGGCATCGAAATTCACCCTGGTGCCAAAGTAGGCGAACGTGTGTTTTTTGATCACGCCATGGGCGTGGTCGTGGGTGAGACCGCTGAAATTGGCGACGGCTGCACCATCTACCAAGGGGTGACCCTGGGCGGCACTTCGCTTTACAAAGGCACCAAACGCCATCCCACGCTTGGCAAGGATGTGGTGGTGAGCGCAGGTGCAAAGGTGCTGGGGGGTTTTGAAGTGGGCGACGGTGCCAAGATCGGCAGCAATGCCGTGGTCATCAAGCCCGTACCCGCTGGCGCCACGGCCGTGGGCATCCCCGCGCGCATCATCCCGAGCAAGACCGGTGAAAGCGCCGATGTGACAGAGGCCGCACCAAAATTCCAGGCCTATGGGATCACGCAGGAGGACGACCCGCTGTCACAAGCCATGCGTGGCCTGATCGACAGCACCGCCAGTCAGGAGCACCAGATCGCTTTGCTGTGGTGCGCAATCGAGAAGCTCTCGCAATCACGGGATGGTGACTGCGTGCCTAAGGATGCGGCGCGTGAAGAGTGCTTTGAGGCTGAGAAGCTGAATCAACTCGTGGGGAAATAAGGCCCACCCCCGCGCCGCCTCCGGCGTCACCCCCTCAAGGGGGCGATGCCTGTGGCCCGGCAAAGCCGGTTCCACGGCATCTCTGGATCAAGTCACGTCGCGCCGGAGGGGGAATCCAGCCAAGTGGCATCGCGGAATCGGCTTTGCCGGGCCGTAGATGCCGCCCCCTCGGGGTGATTCCGAGACGCGCGGGGGGAGAGGCTAATGGTGGTGCCCGTGCGCGCCATGCGCATGCCCATGCGCAATCTCTTCGGCACTGGCCGCTTGTACATCCACCACTTTCACCGCGAAGTGCAGCACCTCTCCCGCCAGCGGGTGGTTGCCATCCAGGTACACGGTGTCGCCCTTGATCTTCTTCACGTTGAACACTTGTTGACGACCCTGGTCGTCCGTGCCTTCCAGCTGTCCGCCCACCTTCACGCCTGGCGGAAAGTTGCTCTTGGGAATGGTGGCCACCAGGCTTTCGTCGCGCACGCCGAAGGCGTCTTCCGGCTGCAGAATGAGCGTGCTCTGAAAGCCTTTTTCCTGGCCTTCCAGCGCCTTCTCGATGCCGGGCAAGGTGTTGTTGTAGCCACCGTGCAGGTAGGCGCGAGGCTCCTTGCCGTCTTCAAGCAGCTTGCCCTGGGCGTTCGTGGCCTTGAAGGTGATGGTGACGATGGTGTCTTTGGTGATTTTCATTTCGTGCTTTCGGTTGACATGGCTCAACGTGACTGCCGCACCGCGCTCTTGGGTCGGAACCCCTTGCACACCTCGTCGTTGGTCTCAAGGTATGGGCCGCCGATGAGGTCGATGCAGTACGGCACGGCCGCAAAAATGCCGTTGATTTTCTGGGTGCCGTCGGGGTTCTTGAGGCCTTCGAGCGTTTCTGCAATGGCTTTGGGTTGACCGGGCAAGTTGATGATCAGGCTTTGCCCGCGGATCACTGCCACCTGTCGCGACAGGATGGCCGTGGGCACGAACGCCAGGCTGATCTGGCGCATCTGCTCGCCAAAGCCTGGCATCGTTTTGTGGGCCACCGCCATGGTGGCTTCGGGTGTCACATCGCGCAGCGCGGGGCCTGTGCCGCCAGTGGTCAGTACCAGCGAACAGCCTGCGTCGACCAGTTCGATCAGGGTGGCGCTGATGGTGTCAGCCTCATCAGGGATCAGCCGCGCATCGAAGGTGAGCGGGTTCTTCAGGGCGCGGTTCAGCCAGTCCTGCAGGGCGGGCAGGCCCTGATCCTGGTAGACGCCGGTGCTGGCGCGATCGCTGATGGAGACGATGCCGATGCGCACCGGGTCGGGTGTTTGGATGTCTTCGGTCATGTTGTTCAGGGCTGTGGCTCTGCGTCTGGATCGATCGCCACCTCGTCGCTGTCCTTGCTCAGGGCGGTGCGCACGATCTGGAAGATTTCTCTGTAGGCCTTGCCGTGGCGCACCGCCTCACCGGCGCGCTCCTGAGCGGCGTTGGTCTGCGCGTCTTTGCGCGCCTGGCGAATGAGTGCGCGCAGGTTCTGCACATCGGCGTCAGGAACACTGCTCAGCCAGCGGGTGAGGGCATCGTCGTCTGCGATCAGCTGGTCGCGCCACTGTTCGGCCTGGTGCAGGGCAAGGGTGGCGCTGGCCGATGGCCTTCGCTGTTCTTCGATCGCAGCCTCGATCGCCGCAATGGCGTCTTCGTCGAGGCGGCGCATGAGCTTGCCGATGTACTGCATCTGCCGGCGCCGACCTTCGAAGTTGGTGATGCGCTTGGCCTCAACGACCGCGTCGGTCAGTTTCTCGGACAGATCCAGCGTTTCGCTCAAGCGGCCCAGGGCAGGTGCGCCCAGCGTGAGCAGACTCTCGCCCAGCGCCTGCAGATGGTCGCTGTGCTTTTTCATGTCGGTCTTGCTCATGTCGGTCGAACCCTTGAGCTCGCGCTTGAGCTCCAGGTCGAGCTCGCTGCCCTCGGCGACGAAATGGCCACGGACGTAGTAGCCTTTGGTGGGTTTGCGGGACATGGGTCTCTTAAAGTGGGCTTCGCGCAACGCGCAGCAGCCATGGGGGGCGGCAAGTATCATAGCCGTCGACATGAAAAAAGCCCCACCACCCCTGGTTCAAGCCCCTTCCACCCCTGCTGCCGCTCCCGCTTCGCCGCGTGAACCTCTGGCCGGTTTCCAGTATGCCCGCAGCCAGTTCGAAGAATTGGTGGACCTTGCGCTCTCGCATGCAAAGCAGCTTGGAGCGTCTGATGCCGCCGCCGAAGTCTCCGAAGGGGCAGGCCTGAGCGTATCGGTACGCAAAGGCGAACTGGAGAACGTGGAGCGCAACCGCGACAAGTCGCTCGGCGTCACGGTGTACCTCGGCCGCAAAAGAGGCAATGCCTCGACCTCTGATTTTTCACCTGCGGCGGTGCGCCAGACGGTGCAAGCCGCCTATGACATCGCCCGTTTCACCGCCGAAGATCCGGTGGCTGGCCTGCCCGATCCGGAAGACGTGGCCGACAGTTATGCCGATCTGGACCTGTTCCATCCCTGGGCCCTCACATCGGAAGATGCGATGCACATCGCGCTGGCCTGTGAAGCTGCCGCCTT
>JAABRN010000087.1 GCA_011390855.1 Hydrogenophaga sp.
CACTGCCCAGCCATTGCACCGTGTCGCGCGCCGCACCCGCCAGCGTGGTGCCAATGGAGCGGGTACCGTCCTCGCTGTCCAGCGTGAGGCCCACGCGCCCGCCAAAGCTCTGGCCCGGCTTGATGAGACTCACCGGTTCGGTGGTGTACATGGCCACCATGCCGGCGAGTCCATCGGATCCGTACAACGCCGAATGGGCGCCACGCACGATTTCCACTCGCTCGATCAGGCCGAGGTCGTAGTAGTCCCGGCCGAAGACGGCCGAACCCAACACCCCGCTGGCGAGTTCGCGCGGCACACGGATACCGTCCACTGTGAGCAGCACACGGTTGCCCTCGAGGCCGCGAATGTTGAAACCTGCGTTGCCGTCCCGACCCGTGCCGCCCGGCGACACCGCGCTGAACCGCTGTGCAGACCGCTTGACACTGACATTGGGCAGCTCCCTGGTCAGGTCGCGAATATCCTGCACACGGGCCGGATCAAGGGCTTCACCAGACAGCACATCCATGCTCGCCGGAATGTCTGCGAGGTTGCGCTCGCTGCGCGAGCCGCTGACCACGACCTCATCCAGCGTGGCAGCCCCAAGTGATGCGGCTGACGCCGTGTCGTTGACGTTTTCGCCCGACTGCGTCCAAGCCGGTGGCGCGATCAGCATGAGCGCGCACGCCACAGCGACGGGCAGCGGACGTGATGCAGGCCTTTTGAAGCGCCGGGCGGTTGCGACGACTTGTGAAACAGGGCTGGTTGTGAAATGAGAAGCGGTCACGGTGAAGCTGGGCCGATAGGTTGAAGACAACGCTGGCGGGGCATTCACCGGACGAAATATCGCCGGGTTGCTGGCTGGCTAGGTGATTTGAAACCTGCATCATATACGAATGATTCGCATTAAAGCAATTGCTTTTTGCTCGGCTTTTCAACAATGCGAAGATGTCGGGCTCTGTACAGCACCGTCCAGCCACATGAAAGGATCCCACCATGAAAGGTGACCCCCAAGCCATTGCCCACTTGCAGGCGCAGCTCAAGAATGAGTTGACCGCCATCAACCAGTATTTCGTGCACTACCGCATGCTCAAGCACTGGGGTTTCGACAAGCTGGCCAAGAAGGAATACGAAGAGTCGATCGGCGAGATGAAACATGCCGACCAGCTCATGGATCGCATCTTCATGCTCGACGGTCTGCCCAATCTGCAGGACCTCGGCAAGCTCAACATTGCCGAGAACGTGCCCGAAATGTTGTCCAGCGACCTGGCGCTGGAGCGTGGCGCGCAAGCCACCATCAAGGACGGCATCGCCTTCTGCGAAACCGCACGCGACTACGTTTCCCGCGATCTGCTGCAGGGCATTCTGGACGACACGGAAGAACACATCGACTTCCTTGAAACCCAGCTCGAACTGATCGATAAGGTCGGCCTGCCCAACTACCTGCAGAGTCAGATGGGTACTTGAGACTCCCCCCTGCGCCGCTTTCGCGGCTTCCCCCCTCCCTTTTGCGCCTTCGGCGCTGGATAGGGGACGGCACCTTTGGCCGGCAGAGCCGGACCTTCGGTGCCCCTGGATGGGGACCACAGGCGATGAACGGCGCTTGCATATGGTAATGCGACCAATTATCATTACCGGGTCGTCCCCATCCGTGAGCCCCGGTCACCATGATTGTTTGCGTTTGCCACCGCGTCAGTGACCAGACCATCGCCCGTGCAGCGAGGTCTGGCATGGGGTTCAACGACATCCAGCTGGAACTGGGCGTTGCCACCCAATGCGGCAAGTGTGAATCGTGTGCACGTGCCGTCTGGTCAGAATGCTGCCGAAGCCATCCCACGGCGCACCTTCAACTTGAAGCGGCCGGCACGCCCGCCTCCACCACCACCGTCCCGCAGCAACTGTCGATCGCCTGAGGCGCACGGCCAGTTGGTTTGCCTGACCCCGGCCCTGGGGTGACCCTCTCCTCCTTCTTCTTTTTTGGTTCAGACGAATGCATGGTTCGGGCGGGTGGTCCAGCTGCGGCCGACCTTGGGCCAGCGTGCTGCGGGCCGGTGCTGTGCGCCCACGCGTCCAATCCGGTTGAGAATGACCCAGTTGGCAGAGGCGTTACGCACTATTACGCACTGGGGTTTTTCAGGCCACAGATTTAGAATGCGCAACCCGCTTCCACATTGCAATAAATCGAACCAGGAGACAAGGTCATGAGCACCTCCAGCGACCAGGACAACAAGCGCGCCGAATTGCGCCGCGCCGCACTCGAGTACCACGAGTTCCCCACGCCTGGAAAGGTGGCCATTGCCGCCACCAAACAGCTCACCAACCAGCGCGATCTGGCCCTGGCCTATTCGCCCGGCGTGGCCGCTCCTTGCGAAGAAATCGTGGCCGATCCGGTCAACGCCTTCAAATACACCAGCCGCGGCAATTTGGTGGCCGTCATCACCAACGGCACAGCTGTGCTGGGCCTGGGCGACATTGGCCCCCTCGCCGCCAAGCCGGTGATGGAGGGCAAAGGCGTGCTGTTCAAGAAGTTCTCCGGCATCGATGTGTTCGACATCGAAATCAACGAAAAAGACCCGGACAGGCTGGTCGACATCATCGCTTCGCTAGAGCCCACTTTTGGGGGCATCAACCTCGAAGACATCAAGGCGCCCGACTGCTTCTACGTGGAGCGCAAATTGCGCGAGCGCATGAAGATTCCGGTCTTCCACGACGACCAGCACGGTACCGCCATCGTGGTCGGTGCGGCCATCCTCAACGGTCTGAAAGTGGTGGGCAAGGACCCCAAGAAGATCAAGCTTGTCACCTCCGGTGCTGGTGCTGCGGCGCTTGCCTGCCTGGGTTTGCTGGTCAAACTCGGTATCCCAAGGGAAAACATCTGGGTGACCGACCTGGCTGGCGTGGTCTACGAGGGCCGCACCGAATTGATGGACGAAGACAAGATCGTGTTTGCCCAGAAAACCGACCACCGCACATTGCGTGACGTGATCGCTGGCGCTGACATTTTTCTCGGCCTGTCGGCGGGTGGCGTGCTCAAGCAGGACATGGTCCAGAGCATGGCGGCCAAACCGCTGATCTTTGCCCTGGCCAACCCGAATCCCGAAATCTCGCCCGAAGACGTGAAGGCCGTGCGAGACGACGCCATCATGGCCACCGGGCGCACGGACTACCCGAACCAGGTCAACAACGTCCTGTGCTTCCCTTACATCTTCCGTGGCGCGCTCGACGCCGGCGCTTCCACCATCACCGATGAAATGGAAATCGCCGCGGTGCACGCCATTGCCGAACTGGCCCAGGCCGAACAGAGCGAGGTGGTGGCGGCTGCCTATGCAGGCGAGAAGCTGGCCTTTGGCCCCGAGTACCTGATTCCCAAGCCGTTCGATCCACGCCTCATGATGAAGATTGCCCCTGCCGTGGCGCAGGCCGCAGCCGACAGCGGCGTGGCATTGCGTCCGGTTGCCGACATGGCCGCCTACAGGGAACGCCTGCAGAGCTTCGTGTTCGCTTCGGGCACCATCATGAAGCCCATCTTCGCGGCAGCCAAAACCGCCGTGCACAAGCGCGTGGCCTATGCGGAAGGCGAAGAAGAGCGTGTGCTGCGTGCCTGCCAGATCGTGGTCGACGAGGGCCTTGCCCGACCCACGCTCATTGGCCGCCCGGCCATCATTGCGCAGCGCATTGAAAAATTCGGCTTGCGCCTGCGCGAAGAACTGGACTACGACATCGTCAACGTGGAACAGGACACGCGCTACCGCGACTTCTGGCAGACCTACCACCGCATGACCGAGCGCAAGGGCGTGACACAGCAGCTCGCCAAGATCGAGATGCGCCGTCGCCTGACACTCATTGGCGCCATGCTTCTGCACAAAGGCGAAGTCGACGGCATGATCTGTGGCACCTGGGGTTCCACCCACAACCATCTGGAATACATCGATCAGGTCATCGGCAAACGCGCCGGTGGGAGCCCGAGCACCGCCCAGGACGTGCGCATCTATGCCTGCATGAACGGGCTGATGCTGCCGGGGCGCCAGGTTTTCCTGGTGGACACCCACGTCAACTACGACCCAACCCCGGAACAGTTGTGCGAGATCACGGTGATGGCGGCCGAAGAAATGGTGCGTTTCGGCCTGCAACCCAAAGCCGCACTGCTGTCACATTCGAACTTCGGTTCTTCCAGCCAGCCCACCGCCATCAAGATGAGACGCACGCTTGAGCTGCTGCGTGAACAGGCGCCGTGGCTGGAGGTGGACGGAGAAATGCACGGAGATGTGGCATTGGACCCCGTTGCCCGCGCGGTCATGATGCCCAACTCGACACTCAAAGGGCCCGCCAATCTGCTGGTGCTACCCAACATCGATGCGGCCAATATCGCTTACAACCTGCTCAAAACCGCTGCCGGCGGCAACATCGCCGTTGGGCCCGTGCTCCTGGGCGCGGACAAACCGGTGCACATTCTCACGGCAAGTGCCACCGTGCGCCGCATCGTGAACATGACAGCACTCACCGTGGCCGAGGCAAACACCGAGCGTTGAACCCTGTAGAAAAAGCAAGCACTAACTTTTTTACGCTCTGCAGCACCTCGAACTTGCCTGTTATTTCAGCAATCGCTTGCATTTTTGTGGTGCTTAAGGCACACTAGCGCACTTAGATTTCAGGGTTAACCCGCCCCATTGGCACCACTGCAGTTCACCGATCTGCCAGGTTCCTAGGGCGGGTTGGTCGTATCAGGAGCGAGGGTTTCATGGGTCTGAATCAGATCCGGGCGGTAAAAAGCAGGCCATGGCTGGCGAAATCTCTGGCGTTGGTTTTGATATTGACGGCTGCGGCAAGCACCATGATGGTGCAGTCGAGGTCTCCAGCAGAAGTCGATTCGCCTGCGGCGATCAGCGTCAGCGCCCTTCCCGTTCAGGGCAAGGAAGTGTTGGAGCAGATCCGGCAGGGTGGGCCGTTCCGTTACGAGAAAGATGGCACCGTGTTCGGCAATCGCGAGCGCTTACTGCCTGGACAGAAACGAGGGTATTACCGTGAATACACCGTGCCCACACCCGGTTTGAAACATCGGGGGGCAAGGCGGATTGTGTGCGGTGGGCAGAAGCCTCGGGCACCTGATGATTGTTATTACACCCAGGACCACTACGCCAGCTTCAGGCTGATCGTTCAGTGATCCCGGGTGAGTGAAGTGAATCGTTTATCAACTTTGACTGTAGAAAGAGACGCGGAG
>JAABRN010000088.1 GCA_011390855.1 Hydrogenophaga sp.
GCAGTTTGTGCTTGTTGCTGTAAGGCAACCTCTTCTTCGTCCAAGTAGCGGAAGGTCTTGGCAATGCCGTCGAGGGTCAAAACACCTTCGCGATCCCGCACCGGAGTCAATGCCAGGTTGTTCAAAGTGACGATTCGGGAGAGATTGGCTATGTCGGCTGCAAACAGTCCGATATCGTGATATCCGCCAGTGACTCGAACCGTGATGGGCAACTCCGCGTAGTACTCCTTGACGGCGACTTGACCCGGCCTGAAGAGTTCGAACTGCAGACTTCGACCCAGCCCAGCCTGGTTGATATCAGAAAGCAGGGCGTCCATTTCGGCTTTGCTGGGAAGTTGTTTTTCCAGCTGGGTCACATAGGTTTGCACCTGCTCCAGCTGCTTTCTCAACGCATCAAGGTTGACAGCCTGCACGAGCTTGCCTCGGTAGCTGGCCCGCAGCTGCGTTTCCTGCGCCTGTGCAGCAATCAGTTGCTCGTCGACATCTTTGAGCCAAACGAACCACAAAGCTGCAACGACGGCTGCACAAACAGCCACATACAACAGGTTTTTTGGCAGGTACGGCCATTGGGAGGGATCATTGGGATCCAGGCCGGAAAACTGACTCCGGAGCTGGTCCTGGATTCGCTTGAAATCCAGATTCATTGATTTAGCTTTAGCCATGGTATGCAATCACCTCTGTCAGACTTTGCCAGGCGCACCCGGAGCACCCGGCGCCGAGGCAGCGCCGCCAGCCTCACTTGGTGTCGGTCGCTGCAGCGCAACCCGTACGGTGAAGTTGGATACGCGTCGCTGCTCTCTGTTGTTGACAGGCACAGTGGCGGCAACAATCTCGATCAGTTCCGGGCGCTTGAGCCAAGGACTCTGGTTGCCCAGATTGCGCAACAGCTCGGAGACCCGTTCTTGGGACTGAGCCGTCCCGGTCAGCAGGACACTTTGCCCCTCCTGCTTCATGGTTCTCAGGTAGATACCGTCCGGCAATTGGGCAACCAGTTCATCCAGCAGGTGAACAGGAAGATTCCGGTCAGCCTGCAGGTCTTCGACTGCTGTCTGGCGCGCACGCAACGAGGCAATTTCACGTTGCAAGCCAGCGATATCCTTGATCTCCTCGTCCAGGCGGGCAATCTCCCGCTGCAAGAAGCTGTTGCGCGATTCCTGATTGGAAATTTGCCCCTGGTACCAGGTGAATACGGCGCCACAAATCACGCCTCCAAGCATCGCAGACAGAGCGAGTTGGGTGAAAAACTGGTCTTTTTGACGCTTACGCGCGGCCTCACGGTGAGGCAACAGGTTGATCAAGATCATTGGTAGAACCTCCGCAAAGCCAAGCCCGTTGAAGTGAGGTAGGAAGGAGCCTCACGGGCAATCTTGCGGGGCTGCACCGAAGGTGCCATCTCCATTGCATCGAACGGATTGATCACCATACAAGCGAACGACGTTTGATGGGTGATGGCTTCTGTCAAACCTGGCAGGGAAGCACTGCCTCCAGCCAGAAGGATGTGGTCCACCTTGTTGTACGGCGTACTGGTGAAGAAAAACTGGAGTGCACGGCCAATTTCCTGAGCCATGCTCTCGATGAAAGGCTCAAGCACAGCAGAGCGGTAGTCGTCAGGAAGGTCGCCCGATCGCTTCTTGGCTTCGGCCTCGTCCGAAGAGAACCCGTACTGCCGAACGATCAGCTGTGTGAGCTGGGCTCCACCAAAGGCTTGATCACGCTCGTAGAGCACATCTTCGTTTCGGATGACCTGCATGCTGGTGGTCAATGCACCCACTTCGAACAGCACCACAAGCGAATCCACGCCTTGGTTTGGCAAGGTCTCGATCACACGGCCCGCCGCCATGCGGGAGGCATATGACTCGACATCCATGACCACAGGCTTGAGGCCCGCCGCTTCGGCCAGTCCTTGCCGGTCCGACACCTTTTCCTTGCGGGAAGCAGCAATGAGCACTTCCACATCGCCAACGGAATTGGCACTGGGACCAATGAGGCAGAAGTCAAGACTCACTTCATCCAGGGAGAAGGGGATGTACTGGTTCGCCTCGGACTCAACTTGCGCCTCCAATTCCTTGTCGGACAAGCCACCCGGCAGAATGATCTTCTTGGTGATCACGGCTGCAGCCGGCAGAGCAAGCGCTACGTTCTTGGTCTTGCTTCCGCTTTTGCGAACCACGCGTCGCACTGCGTCGGCCACTTCATCGAATTTCTCGATGTTGCCGTCGGTGATCCAGCCACGCTCAAGTGGCTCCATGGCACACCGCTCCAGCACCAGATCTCCAGACCGGTTACGACCGAGCTCGACCAACTTGACGCTGGAAGAGCTGACATCGATCCCCAGCAATGGCGCCGATTCCCGGCTGAATAACGACCCCAATGAGCTCAAGGTGGCCCCCAGAATAGAACGCGCCCGTAGGCGCTAGACTTAAGAATTCACTTGAATGCTAGCAGCAAGCCCTTTGACCAGCAAAGACATTTTGTCTTTGGAAGACAATGGAGCGTTGCCAAAAGCATACGCATTTTTTTACGCTTGTAGGTACGGGTTACGTCAAAGCGGTCCTGAAACCTTCTCCAAACCACGCCAAGTGGGCCCTCACTAGCACCCAAGGTGCAGCGTCATTTTTATAATCGGGCGCACATCAACAGATTCACCGCATGCCCAAAGACCAATCAGCGCAGACCAAAAGATCTCGCAAACCAGTATGGATGGACCATCCCGCTTTGTGGATGGGCATTCGCCTTGTGGTAGGTCTGGCCGGACTGGCGGCGGCAGGTGTGGCCGGGCTGTTGATCGTGATCGCAATCGCACTGGCCATGGCCTACCCCAATTTGCCAGACGTCACAAGCCTCGCAGACTACCGCCCGAAGCTGCCGCTGCGAGTGCTCTCGGCTGATGGCCAACTCATCGAAGAGTTCGGTGAGGAGAGACGCAACCTGTTGACCATCAAGGAAATTCCGGATGTGATGATCAACGCTGTCTTGGCAATTGAAGACACCCGTTTCTTCGAGCACAGCGGCGTGGACTACCGAGGCATGGTGCGCGCCGGCCTGGCCAACCTGGGGCGTGCCAAGAGTCAAGGCGCTTCGACCATCACGATGCAGGTCGCCCGCAACGTTTACTTGTCTGCAGAAAAGAGCTACACACGCAAGATTTACGAAGTTCTGTTGACGTTCAAGCTGGAACACATGCTCACCAAGGAGCAGATCCTCGAGATCTACATGAACCAGATCTTCCTTGGTCAGCGGGCCTACGGCTTTTCTGCCGCCTCACAAACTTATTTTGGCAAGCAACTGAAGGACGTCACCATTGCTGAAGCGGCCATGTTGGCCGGCCTGCCCCAGGCACCCTCTGCCTACAACCCCATCTCAAACCCCAAGCGCTCGCGTGCCAGGCAGCTGCACATCATTGATCGCATGGAACAGAACGGATTCATCAACGCAGCCGAGGCCATGCAGGCCAAAGAGGAAAAACTGGCGATTCGCCGCTTGTCCCAAGGTCGCATACATGCCGAGTTCGCGGCCGAGATGGTTCGACAGGCCATGGTGGCGCAGTACGGTGACGAGGCCTACACACGAGGGTTGATCGTGACAACCACCTTGCGCGTGGATGAGCAACTGGCGGCCTACAAGGCGGTGCGCCAGGGCGTGCTCGACTACGAAAGCCGGCAGATATACCGCGGACCCGAACTGTTTATTGATTTACCTAACGACCCGGCAGCGCGGGACGACGCGATCGACAATGCGCTGAACGAACGTCCAGACAATGGCGACCTTTTATCCGCTGTCGTACTGGAAGCCAGTCCCCGCAAGGTGGTGGCTGTGCGCCAGGATGGCGAGCCCTTCGAGATCACTGGCGATGGCTTGCGCCCGGCGCGCTCGGGCTTGTCCGAAAAGGCGGGCCCCAATATCAAGCTGCGTCCAGGTGCGGTTGTTCGCGTGATCAAGACGGGCGACAAGTCCTGGCGAATCACTCAGTTACCGGAAGTGGAGGCCGCATTCGTGGCTCTGGACCCACGCACTGGGGCGATCAGGGCTCTGGTGGGAGGATTCGACTTCCGGAAAAACAAGTTCAATCACGTTACCCAGGCCTGGCGCCAGCCAGGGTCCAGCTTCAAACCCTTCATCTACTCCGCTGCGCTCGAGAAAGGGGTGTCTCCCATGACAGTGGTCAATGATGCACCGCTGTTCTACAGTGCCAGCGACACGGGCGGCAAGCCATGGGAGCCGAAGAATTACGACGGGCAATTTGAAGGGCCGATGTCAGTGCGACGGGCCCTCGCAAAGTCCAAGAACATGGTGTCAATCCGCATCCTGCAACTGGTCGGCACCCAAAGTGCTCAGTCCTGGGTGGCACGCTTCGGATTCGACGCCGACAAACACCCGCCCTATCTCACCATGGCGCTAGGGGCAGGTGCAGTGACGCCGATGCAGATGGCGAGTGGTTATGCTGTTTTCGCCAATGGCGGGTACCGAGTGCCACCTACACTGATTTCGCGGGTGACTGATCACAGGGGAAAGGTGCTTTTCGAAGCAACACCGCCTGAACTGAATGATTCAAGACGTGTGATCGACGAACGCAATGCGTTTGTCATGAACAGCCTACTTCAGGAGATCACACGCACCGGCACCGCGGCCCGCGCCCAGTCATCTCTCGGCCGTCCTGATTTGTACGGCAAGACCGGCACAACCAACGATGCGGTGGATGCATGGTTTGTGGGGTTCCAGCCATCAGTGGTCGCTGCCACCTGGGTTGGTTACGACACGCCCCGCAATCTCGGTAGCCGGGAAACCGGTGGTGGTCTCAGTCTTCCCATCTGGATGTCTTACATGTCGCAGGCACTTAAAAGTGAGCCCGTCGCCACCTACAAGCCGCCGCGTGGCGTGATCAGCGTCGGGGGTGAGTGGTACTACGAAGAATATGGACCAGGCAATAGCGTGCACGGCATTGGCCTTGACGATCCGTGGCCCGGACAAGCCCTGGATCCTGCTTTGCTTGGCGGAGCAGAAGCCACCTACCCGCCGCCATCAGAACCGATTCGGTCTGATGACAGGCGCAGCATTCTCGACCTGTTCAGGAACTGAAATCCAGGGTCATGCCGGCCTGCTCCGACGCAAAACGGCGCAGGTGCTCCCAGAACTCGCCCTGACCTTTCG
>JAABRN010000089.1 GCA_011390855.1 Hydrogenophaga sp.
CTACACCCCGCGTGGCAGCACCGTCACGCTCGGGGTCAAGGCGGCTGGCGCGCAGACCCAGCTGATCGTGGAAGACAACGGCCCCGGCCTCAGCGAAGGCGACCTCTCGCACGTGTTCCAGCGTTTCTGGCGCGCCAGCGAACAGCCTGGCGGCTGCGGCCTGGGCCTCGCCATCGTGCGAGAAATCGCCCGCCGACACGGCGGCGACGCCACCGTGGAGCGGGTGCAACCGCAAGGTCTGAGAGTGGTGCTCACACTGGCTTGACACAGCTCCCAGACAAAACCCGTCGGACATCGCCGGTGGCACGCCTGACGGGAACACAGATTGCCCTGCATGGAGAGATCGGCCCCGCCGCGCCGGTCATCTGTCACCACGCCGTGCCTCCCTTTCCAGCCGACATCTTCACCAGCCTCGCCGCCTCTGCATTGCTGGCCCTGGTGCACCTGGGCGCTTCAGGGCTGCATCGCCTGCGCCAGCGGCCTCGCCGCTTCTGGCTGTCGATGGGGAGCGGAACCGCGGTGGCTTACGTCTTTCTGCACTTGCTGCCCGAATTGCAGCAGCACCAGGGCGAGCTGGAGCAGGCCTCGGAAGCGGTGCCTGGCTGGCTGGAGCGGCATGTCTACCTTCTTTCCCTGCTGGGGCTCGCCGTGTTCTACGGCCTGGAGCGGCTGGCGCTGCACGAACGCGGGAGCCATCTTCGGGAACACACCAGAAACGGTGAAGCAGCGCTCGACGAGCACCAAGGCACACAGGCCGACCAGGGGCCAGCTGTGCAGACCGGGGCCGCCACCTTCTGGCTCAGCATGTCAGGCTTCACCATCTACAACGCGCTGGTTGGCCATTTGCTGGTCGAGCAGGCCAGCCGGGGCGTGGGCCCGCTGATCTTGCTCATGGTCGCCATGGCCCTTCACTTCCTCGTGAACGACCACGCTCTGCGTGAGCACCACCAGACACGCTACCACCGCACTGGCCGCTGGGTGCTGTCGGCTGCCGTGCTGTTCGGTACAGGTGTGGGGCTGGCGGGTGCGGTACCACCGCTGGTGGTGTCGCTGCTGGTCGCGTTTCTCGCCGGGGGTGTGATGCTCAATGTGCTCAAGGAAGAACTGCCTGCGGCCAACGAAAGCAACTTCGGCGCCTTCCTGCTCGGCATGGTGGGCTATGCAGCCCTCCTCCTGCTGATCTGATCGGACATCAGACTGCCTGCTGGCGCGATCAGCCCATGCGCCGACCCGTGGACTCGTCGAACCAGTTCACATGATCGGCCTGAATGTCCAGGCCAACGCGGTCACCCGGTACCACGCGCAGGTGCGGCGCAATGCGCACGGTCACGTTACCAGCAGCGGTTTTCACGACCACGAAGGTGTCGGCCCCAGTGGGCTCGACCACGCTTACTTCGCCGCGCCAGGGCGCGTTGTCGCCAAACACAATGTGCTCCGGCCGCAGACCCATCAGGGCATGGCTGTTGGCCGCTGCCGGGCACGCCAGCGGAAGGTCGGCGCCAGTGATGGTGAAGCCGCGCCCTTCGGCGGCCGCGGTGCGGCCCGGCACCAGGTTCATGGTGGGCGAACCAATGAAGGTGGCCACGTAGGTGTTGGCCGGGCGGTTGTAAATGTCGTCAGGCGTGCCCAGTTGCTGCAGGACGCCGTCTTTCATCACCGCGATGCGGCTGCCCAGGGTCATGGCCTCGATCTGATCGTGCGTGACGTACACGCTGGTGATGCCACTGACCTGGTGCAGGCGCTTGATCTCGGCGCGCATTTCAACGCGCAGCTTGGCGTCCAGGTTGGACAACGGTTCGTCGAACAGGAACAGCTGCGGCTTGCGCGCCAGGGCCCGGCCCATGGCCACACGCTGGCGCTGGCCACCAGAGAGCTGGCTGGGCCGGCGGTCGAGCAGGTGTTCGATCTGCAACATGGCCGCCACTTCGCCGATGCGTCTGGTTCGCTCTGCCTTGGGCACCTTGCGCATTTCCAGCGCGAAGCCGATGTTGTCGGCCACGCTCATGGTGGGGTAGAGCGCATAGCTCTGGAACACCATGGCGATGTCGCGTTGTGCCGGCGGCACGCCCACCACGTCACGCCCAGCGATGCGGATGTTGCCTTCGGTGGGTTCTTCGAGCCCCGCGATGATGCTCAGCAGCGTGGACTTGCCGCAGCCCGACGGACCGACCAGGATGAGAAATTCGCCCGGCTCGACATGGATGTCGATTTTTTTCAGGACTTCGACAGCCTTGTCGCCTTTGCCGAAACACTTGCGCACGCCCTGAATGTGGAGTTCGGATGCCATGTGGGTCAACCCTCGGAATGAATGAATTGCGTTGCCATGCCGGTCAACCTTTGACCGCACCGGCGGTGAGCCCACGCACGAAATAGCGCCCGGCCAGCACGTACACCGCCACCGTGGGCAGCGCGGCAATGAGCGCACCGGCCATGTCCACGTTGTAGGCCTTGACGCTGCTGGTGGTGTTGGCGAGGTTGTTCAGGCCCACGGTGACGGGGCGCGAGTCGGCGCCGCTGAACGACACGCCGAAGAGGAAGTCGTTCCAGATCTGGGTGAACTGCCAGATGAGGGTGACCATCACGATGGGGGTGGACATGGGCACGATGATGCGCAGGAAGATCTGCCAGAAGCCGGCGCCGTCCAGTCGCGCGGCGTTGAGCAGTTCGCCTGGCACGGCGGCGTAGTAGTTGCGGAAAAACAGCGTGGTGCTGGGCAGGCCGGCCAGGCAGTGCACCAGCACCAGCCCACCGATGCTGCTGGAAATGCCCAGCCAGCCCAGCACCTGGCTCATGGGCAGCAGCACCACCTGGAACGGCATGAACACACCAAACAGCAGCAGGCCGAAGAAGACCTCGCTGCCCCGGAACTTCCACAGGCTGAGCACGTAGCCGTTCACGGCGCCCCAGGCGGTGGAGATCAGCACCGCCGGCACCGCCATCCACACGGAGTTCCAGAAGAAGGGTTGCAGGCCCCGGCAGTCTGCCCCCGTGCAGGCGGTGGACCAGGCCTCGCGCCAGGCCGAGAAGTTGAAGCTGCCCGGCAAGCTCAGCAGATTGCCATTGCGGATCTCGTCTGCGTCCTTCATCGACGTGGCGAGCATCACGTACAGCGGGGCCAGGAAAAAGGCAGCGCCGATGAGCAGGGTGCTCATCAGGGCAAAGCGGCCAAGGGTGAAGCGTTGGCCGCTCATGGCTTTTTCCTTAGTTCGCTGTACAGATAGGGCACCACGATGGCGGCAACGGTCGCCAGCATGATGGTCGCGCTGGCCGCTCCCAGGCCGATCTGGCCGCGGCTGAAGCTCATGGCGTACATGAAGGTGGCGGGCACGTCGGTGGCGTAGCCCGGGCCACCGGCCGTGAGGGCCATCACCAGGTCAAAGCTCTTGATGGAGAGGTGGGCCAGCACCATCAAGGTCGAGAAGAACACCGGGCGCATGGCCGGCAACACGATGCGCCAGTAGATGCGCGGCAGCGAAGCGCCGTCGATCTGCGCGGCCTTGATGATGCTGTCGTCGATGCCGCGCAGGCCGGCCAGAAACAGCGCCATGGTGAAGCCGGCCGACTGCCACACACCGGCAATCACCACGCAGTAGATGGCCATGTCGGACTGCACCAGCCAGTCGAAAGTGAAGGTGGTCCAGCCCATGTCCTGCACCAGCTTTTGCAGGCCATCGCTGGGGTTGAGGATCCATTTCCACGCCGTGCCCGTGACCACAAACGACAAGGCCATGGGATACAGGTAAATCGTGCGGATGAAGCCTTCACCGCGCACCTTCTGGTCCAGCAGGATGGCCAGGAAGACGCCCAGGGCCATCGATACACCCACGTAAAGGAAGCCGAAGATCGCCAGGTTCTTCATGGCCACCCACCAGCGGTCCATGGCGAACAGGCGTTCGTACTGTGCAAGGCCAACGAACTCGTAGTTCGGCAGCATGCGCGATGCAGAAACGGAAAGCACACCGTTCCAAACCATGAAGCCGTAAATGAACGCCAGCCCCAGCAGGAAGGCCGGCGCCAGCACGAGCTTGGGCAGCAGTTGTTCGAGTTTGTTCATGAAGACTTTCCGTGCGCCGCTGGCTGTTCAGGCCGGCGGCGCGTGGCAGAGCCCGGTGAATCCTTCACCGGGCCCCCTCAGGCGATACCGTGCTTACTGGTTGCGCGCAGCCGAGGCGATGCTCTTCATGCCGGCATCGATGCTCATGCGGTCGTTGTTCCAGAACTGGCTGACCGCGTCCTTGATGGCGCCTTCAGCGGCTGGGCTGATGGCCATGCCGTGGGCTGCCGACGGCACCAGACCACCGGTCTTGGCGGTCTCGACGAAGTCCTTGCTGGAGAGCTTGGCACAGTCGTCGAACTTGTCCATGGGCATGTTCAGGCGCACGGGGATGGAGCCTTTGTTCAGGTTGAACACCTCCTGAAACGGAGGGCTCATGATGGCAGCGGCCAGGTCGGCCTGGGCCTTCTGTGCACCGGCGTCCTTCAATTTGTACATGGCAAAGGAGTCCACGTTGAAGGTGAAGGCGTTGGCCGTGCCTGGGGCGGCGGCGCAAAGGAAGTCCTTGCCCGGCACCTTGCCCGCAGCCATGAATTCACCCTTGGCCCAGTCCCCCATGAACTGGAAGCCCGCCTTGCCCTGCATCACCATGGCGGTGGCCAGGTTCCAGTCGCGGCCGGGGGCAGAAGCGTCGGTGTAGCCCTTGATCTTGCGGAAGGTCTCCAGCGACTTCTTCATGGTGTCGCTGGTCAGCGCCTTCTGGTCGAGCTTGACCAGCGCGTCCTGGTAGAACTTCGGGCCACCCACACCCAGCACCACCGATTCGAAGGTGGTGAAGTCCTGCCAGTTCTGGCCGCCATGGGCCACGGGGATCAGGCCGGCGGCCTTGATCTTGTCAGCAGCGGCAAAGAACTCGTCCAGCGTCTTGGGCATGTCTGCCACGCCGGCTTTCTTGAGCACCTCTGGGCTGGCCCAGATCCAGTTCACGCGGTGCACGTTCACCGGTGCGGCCACGTAGTTGCCCTTGTATTTCATGACGTTCGCCACCACGCCTGGCAGCACCTCGTCCCACTTCTCTGCCTTGGCCACCGCGTCGAGGTTGGCCAGCACGCCTTCGGCCGCCCACTCCTGGATGGCGGGCCCCTTGATCTGC
>JAABRN010000090.1 GCA_011390855.1 Hydrogenophaga sp.
CCTCCAAGCCGAAGGCGCCAGAGAGGGGGGAAGCCGCGTCAGCGGCGCAGGGGGGTGTTCCCTATACCCCAGCAAGCACCCGCAAATGCGCCTCAACACTGCGCGCCAATGCACTCAGGCTGTAGCCACCCTCCAGACAACTCACGATACGGCCCTTGGCATGTCGCTGTGCCACGTCCATGAGCCTTTGCGTCATCCACGCGTAGTCGTTTTCCACCAGACCCATCTGGGCCATGTCGTCTTCCCGGTGGGCGTCGAAGCCAGCGCTGATGAAGATCATCTCGGGCTTGTGGGCGTCCAGGCGCGGCATCCACATCATCTCGATCAGCTCGCGCACCTCCATGCCTTTGGTGTACGCAGCCACCGGCACATTGACCAGGTTGGTTGCGTTCGCATGGTCCCATTCGGGGTAGAACGGGTGCTGGTAGAAGCTGCACATGAGGATGCGTTCGTCACCAGCCACGATGTCCTCGGTGCCGTTGCCATGGTGCACATCGAAGTCGATGATGGCAACGCGCTTGAGTCCGTGGCGCTCGAGTGCGTATTTGGCGGCCACCGCCACGTTGTTCACGAAGCAGAAGCCCATCGCCTGGTTGCGCGTGGCATGGTGGCCAGGCGGACGCACCGCACAAAAAGCATTGGCCAGTTCGCCCGCCATCACCGCGTCGGTGGCGTCGATAGCGGCACCGGCAGCCATGAGAATGGCGTTCCAGCTGTGTACGTTGATCGACGTGTCAGGATCGACCTGTGCATGTTCGGGACCGCCAGCCGCAATCTCATCGCGCAACCCGTCACTGAGTCCGCGCAGCGCAGCGAGGTGCATGCGTCCGTGAGCCAGTTCCATGTCGGCCATGGAAGCGGCCGTTGCCTCGCGCCGCTCCAGCGCCACATCCAGGCCAGAGATGAGCAGCCGGTCCTGGATCGCGTCCAGCCGCTCAGGACATTCGGGGTGTCCTCGGCCCATTTCGTGTCGCCAACAATCCTGGTGGGTGAAATATCCGGTGGCCTGGCTCATGGAGGTTTTGCGGTATGGTTCTCGGCATGCACGCCGATACAAAATTACACCAACTTTTAAAACAGCTTAACACGGTCATTGTGGGCAAGGAACAGCAAGTGGCGGACTGTGTGGCCTGCCTGCTGGCCGGCGGTCACCTGCTCATCGAAGACGTGCCTGGCGTGGGAAAGACCACCCTGGCCCACGCGCTTTCACGGTCATTTGGCCTTCAATTCTCGCGGGTTCAGTTCACCGCCGATCTGATGCCCAGCGACCTGGTGGGTGTGTCTGTTTACGAGCGCGGTCGCGAAGGTTTCGTGTTTCACCCGGGCCCGGTGTTCGCGCAGGTGCTGCTGGCCGACGAGATCAACCGTGCCAGCCCCAAAACCCAGAGCGCGCTCCTGGAGGCCATGGAAGAGAAGCAGGTCACGGTCGAAGGAGCCACCCGCGCGCTGCCCAACCCTTTTTTCGTGATCGCCACGCAGAATCCGCACGACCAGCTGGGCACCTACGCGCTGCCTGAATCGCAGCTGGACCGCTTCCACATGCGGCTCTCGCTGGGTTACCCCGACCGCGCCGCCGAACGTGAGCTGCTGCGGGGCCAGGACAGGCGCGACATGCTGGAGCAGTTGCAGCCGGTGCTGACACCCACCGATCTGGCCCGCCTGCAACAGGCGGTCAGCGCAGTGCATACCGCAGAGCCGGTACTGGACTACCTGCAGGATCTGGTGTCTGCCACGCGTTCAGGCCGCTGGTTTGCGCAGGGTTTGTCGCCCCGCGCCGCACTGGCCGTGGTGCGTTCGGCCAAGGCACAGGCTTTTCTGAGCGGGCGCGACTATGTGGCACCCGATGACATCGCCGCCATCCTGCCGCAGACCGTGGCACACCGACTGGTGCCCGTGAGTGACGCAGGACGAGGGCCGGTGGAACAGGTGCGCGCCATGGTCGACGCGACGCCCATACCATGACCCTCCCCCGAAGCGCCTGGGGCGCCTCTCCTGGGGGAACAGTGGAAGCCGCCCGTCCTGAAACCGCCGAACGGCGGTCAAGAGGCGCTGATGGCTGGAAGCATCCGGTGCGCAGCGCCAAAGAACGGGTGCGCGCCTGGTTCCACTCGCGCCTGCCGCGCACAGACACGCTCACGCTGACCCAGCGCAACGTCTACATCCTCCCATCTCGCCCGGGCTGGATGCTGGCCTTCACGCTGACGCTGTTGCTGGTGGCCAGCATCAACTACCAGCTCAACCTGGGCTACCTGCTCACCTTCCTGTTGGCCGGATGTGCGCTCGTCGGCATGCATGTCTGCCATGGCAACTTGCGGGGGTTGACGCTGCATCTGTCGGCACCCGCACCGGTTCATGTGGGGCAAGCCGTCTCCCTGGACATTCGACTGGCCAGTGAACGCAACAGCACACGCTATGGCGTGGGGCTGGGCGTGGTCGGTCAGGACACCCGGACCACGCCTCTGGGTTGGACAGATGTGCCGGCGCAGGGCAGCGCCCAGGTACGGGTGGCATGGCCGGCCCTGCGGCGTGGCCTGCACCACTTGCCGCCCATCATGGCCACGACGCTGTATCCGCTGGGTACCTTTCGAGTCTGGTCGGTATGGCGCCCTGCTTCGCAGGTATTGATCTATCCCGCTGTAGAAGCCCACGCTCCACCCCTGCCAGCAGGGGAGCCGCAGGCCGGGCATCAGGGGGCCTCACGCGCGCAAAACACTGGAGAGTTCGATGGCGTGCGGGCTTACCGGCGTGGCGACCCCATCCGGGCTGTGGTCTGGAAGAAGGCTGCCCAGGCGTTCGCAGCGGGGCGCAGCGACCTTGTCAGCCGAGACGCGCTTACCGTCCAGCGCCAGCAACTCTGGCTTGATCATGCGCATTGCGGCGTCGCAGACCAAGAAGCCCGGCTGTCGCGTCTGACCGCCTGGGTGATCATGGCCGACCAGTTGCAGCTGGACTACGGTCTGCGACTGCCTGGCCGGGAAATTCTGCCAGACCAGGGTACCTCGCACCGCTCGCGCTGCCTGGAGGCGTTGGCCCTGGTATGAATCACCCCCTGCGCCGCTTCGCGTCTTCCCCCTTCCCTTCGGGAGGGAGACGCAGCCTGTGGCCTGGCGAAGCCAGTTCCACGGCTGCCCTGGCATGTACCACCTCGCGCCGTTGCGCTCTCTGACATGGCTGCCCTGTCACTATCTTCCCTCCCGCGCGACACACGGGACACGCTGTTCCTGCTGGTCGTGGTGGGCTGGGTGGCCTTCATGCAGATTGGCCACATTCCCTGGTGGTGCACTTTGCTGGCGGCCAGTGTGCTGGTCTGGCGCGCCACGCTGACACTGCGGAGCCTGCCTCTGCCCGCCTGGTATTGGCGGGCAGGTTTGCTGGCCATCACGCTGGGTGCCACCTGGGTCACACACGGAACGGTGCTGGGGCGAGATGCCGGTGTCACGCTGATCGTCGTGCTGCTGGCGCTCAAGACACTGGAAATGCGGGCCCGGCGCGACGCCTTCGTGGTGTTCTTCCTCGCGTTCTTCACGCTGCTCACCCACTTTTTCTACTCCCAGTCGCTGCTGACGGCGGCCGGTATCCTGCTCGCACTGCTGGGCCTCCTGACCGCCCTGGTCAATGCCCACATGCCGGTCGGCCGACCACCCCTGCTGCTGGCCGCACGCACAGCTGGCGGCATGGCGCTCATGGGCGCTCCGATCATGCTGGTGCTGTTCATGCTGTTCCCGCGTTTTGCGCCGCTCTGGGGCGTTCCCAGCGACGCCATGACGGGGCGCACCGGGCTTTCTGACCGCATGCGAATCGGCGACGTGGCCCGTCTGATGGAGGTCGACGAGGTGGCGCTGAGAGTGAAGTTTGAAGGCGAGGCGCCACCGCTGGGTGTGCTGTATTTCAGAGGCCCTGTGTACAGCGACTTCGATGGTCGGGAGTGGCGCAATCTGCGCACCGGGTTCCCTCCTTCCATGCAGCTACAACCCGAGCTCGCGGTACGCGGCGCCCCGGTCCGCTACGAAGTCACCCAGGAGCCCAGCAACTACGCTTGGCTGTTTGTGCTCGAAGCCACACCAACGGCGCCAGCGCTACCGGGCGCGACACCCTTCATGACTGCAGATCTGCAGTGGATGACACGCCGGCCCCTGAACGACCTGGTGCGCTTCCGGGCAGAAAGCTACCCGGACTTTCAGCATGGCCCACGCAACCAGCAGGTGGCGCTGCAGGACCATCTGGAACTGCCCGGCGGATTCAACCCCCGCACGCTGGCGCTGGCTCAGGATCTGCGGCGCCAGTATGGTGCAGGCCCCGATCACGCCAGTGCCTTGGTACAGGCCGCGCTGGAACGTCTGCGCACCGGTGACTACGTCTACACGGTGGACCCCGGGCTCTATGGTGAGCACACAGCCGACGAGTTCTGGTTCGATCGCAAGGAAGGTTTTTGCGAACACATCGCGTCCGCCTTTGTGATCCTGATGCGGGCCATGGATATTCCCGCTCGAATCGTGACCGGCTATCAGGGAGGCGAACTCAATGCCGTCGACAACTACTGGACGGTGCGACAACGCGATGCCCACGCCTGGGCCGAAGTCTGGTTGACGGGTCAGGGTTGGGTGCGGGTAGACCCCACCGCAGCAGTGGCCGCTTGGCGAATCGGCTCGCTGGATCGCTTGCGCCCCACCGAGGGCGCTCTGGCATCGGCCTTCCGCAACCTCAACCCCACGCTGGCCACACAGTTGCGCGATGTCTGGGAAGCCGTCAACAACCGCTGGAACCAGTGGATACTGAATTACACGCAGGGCCGTCAGCTGGAGTTGCTCAAGAATTTGGGCTTCGAATCACCACGCTGGACAGACCTCGCCTACGTTCTGCTTGGCGTGATCGTTTTGGTGAGCCTGGGCGGCGCCGCGTGGACCCTCTGGGAGCGGCAGCAGCACGATCCCTGGCTGCGCCTGCTGCAGCAGGCGAGGCATCGGCTTGGCAAGCTGGGTGTGAGGCACACCGAACATCTTCCACCGCGCGCCCTGGCCTCACTGGTGGAGCAACACTTTTCCCCTGCCGATGCCACCCCCTTGAAGCAATGGTTGCTCAGGCTGGAATCCCAGCGCTACAGCAAGTCCAGCACGCACACCCTCGGTAC
>JAABRN010000091.1 GCA_011390855.1 Hydrogenophaga sp.
CGAAGCAGCCTGCCCGGAGCTGACCAGCGCCTCGCCCAGGGCGCGCCCGGTGAGGTCCCAACCACCGCCCGGATTGGCCGGTATGAGCAGCTTGATGACGGAATGTGTTGCCGCACTCACGGGCAAGCCGTGGAGCAGTCCGCCCAGGACCAAGGTTTTCAAGAAGGCATCGCGGCGCATGATCGCGCGACATTAACACGGCGGGTTGCGCATGGAGATGGATTGCGGCGGGTCACAGGACACAACCCCCTTTTGGAACTTGTCCGTGAATAGCCGAGCGGAGGACGGCGAGGCGATTCGGGAGCCGTGCAAGGCGCAAACCAGCGATACCTGCCTGTATCGCGAGGATTTGCAACGCCGCAATTCGCCCAAAGCGGCCGCCATGCCGACCTCGATGATTTACGGACAAGTTCCTAGCGCCAATGGGACGCGGCCGCCACCTCAATGACACCAGACACGGCGGCCACCCGCTGCACGAGCAGCGTGAAATGAGGGGCATTTTCTGAGAACATGGGGCATGCACAAATACCGTCAGCGGCCTTTTGATCTCATCGTTTTTGGTGCCACTGGCTTCACCGGTCGGCTTGTGGTCGAGTACCTGCACAACAGCTATGGCGTGGGTGGCCCGGTGAAGTGGGCGATCGCGGGTCGAAGCGCGCGCAAGCTGGCCGCCTTGCGCGATGAACTCGGTATTGCAGCCGATCTGCCCCTTCGCGTGGTGGATGCCACCGACGCCGATGCGCTGGACGATCTGGTGACACAGACCCGGGTGGTGATCACCACAGTGGGACCTTACCAGCTGCATGGCCAGACGCTGATCAATGCCTGTGCGCTGGGTGGAACCGACTATGTGGATCTGTGCGGCGAACCGGGCTGGATGGCGAAGATGATCCCCCTGTTGCAGGGACCGGCCCAGAACAGCGGGGCGCGGATCGTGTTTTCCTGTGGCTTCGATTCGATCCCCTTCGATCTGGGCGTGCTCTTTCTCCAGCACCATGCCCTGAAGGCCTTTGGCAAGCCCCTGACCCGCGTACACGGGCGTGTGAAAGTGATGAAGGGCGGCTTCTCTGGCGGCACGGCCGCGAGTTTGCTCGCCACGCTGGAACAGGTGCGCAAGGACCCGATGCTGGCACAGGCGCTGGTGGATCCGTTTGCGCTCACGCCCGGCTTCCGCGGTGCGCCCCAGCCTGATGACGAGAAGGCCGCCTGGGACAGCCTCGCCGAATCGTGGACCGCGCCTTTCGTGATGGCGCCCATCAACACCAAGAACGTGCACCGTACCCATGCCCTGCTTGGTCACCCCTGGGGCAGCGGCTTTCTCTACAGCGAACGCATGCTCACAGGCAAGGGAAGCGAGGGCGAACATCGCGCCAGGAAGCTGGCCCGACAGCATCACTTCCAGAACGCCATGCTGGGCTTTGCGCCCACCCGCGCCCTGATCAAGCGCTTTGTGCTCCCCAAGCCAGGCGAAGGCCCGACGCTTGAACAGCGCGAACAGGGGCACTACGAGCTGCAGTTCGTGGGCAGAACCGACGATGACAAGGTGCTGAGTGCAACGGTGCAGGGTGATCGTGATCCCGGCTATGGATCCACCTGCAAGCTCATCAGCGAAACCGCGTTGTGTCTGGCCCAGCAGATCGGACACGATCAGACGCCGGGTGGTGTCTGGACACCAGGCGCTGCCATGGGCATGACATTGATTGAACGGCTGCAGGCCCGCGCCGGACTGACGTTCATCATTTGACCCACCCCCGCGCCGCACCTTCGGCGCATCACCCCCTCAAGGGGGCGGAATTGCCCACCCCCGCGCCGCGCCTTCGGCGCATCACCCCCTCAAGGGGGCGATGCCAGTGGCTCGGCAAAGCCGGTTCCACGGTGTCTCTGGAACAAGGCATTTCGCGCCAGAAGTAGTGGCACACCGCCACAGCGAGTCGCGCTAGCCGTCTGCCTGGCGGCACGGGCAGTCGCCACCGAACCAGGTTTGAGACACGCTTTTCACGTGTCGGATCAACTTGGCACCCATCTTGCATGTGATCTTGTATCCAAGATGGAATGCTTAGTTATGGTGCAAGAAACAACCTCCCCTGACGCGCTTCTCACGTGCACTCCGGCCAGCTGGGCACCCCAGGCCTGGATTCACAAGCCCGAGACTTCCCTGATTGGGGATGCACAGGGTCCGCTGGCGGGCCTGCGTTTCGCCGTCAAGGACAACATTGACGTCGCCGGCTGGCCCACCACGGCTGCATGCCCTTCGTTCGCCTACACACCCGCATCGCACGCCAAAGCGGTGCAAATGCTGATCGATGCTGGTGCATCCCTGGTCGGCAAAACCAACCTGGACCAGTTCGCCTGCGGCCTGAGCGGAACACGTTCGCCTCATGGCGCTGTACCCAATGCCATCAACGCCTTGTATGTATCCGGTGGCTCCAGCTCAGGCTCTGCTTATGCCGTGGCCACCGGGCAGGTCGACTTCGCACTGGGTACCGACACCGCCGGTTCGGGTCGGGTACCCGCCGGGCTGAACAACATCGTCGGGCTGAAGCCATCGCGCGGCCTCATCAGCGCGCGTGGCGTGGTGCCGGCCGCGCAGTCGGTGGATTGCGTGTCCATCTTCGCCACCACGGTGGCGCGCGCGGCACAGGTGCTGGCCGCTGCCATGGAACACGACCCGGCCGACCCCTACTCGCGCAGCCTGAGCCTGGCCAGCGAGCCATTCGGCCAGCGCTTCCGCTTTGGTGTGCCCGACACACTCAGGTTCTTTGGCGATGCAGTGGCGAGCGATGCTTTTGCCCAGGCGGTGGCGCAGCTCGAAGCCATGGGTGGCGAGGCGGTGCCAATCAACTACACCCCTTTGGCCGAATGCGCCGACATGCTTTACGGCAGCGCGCTGGTGGCGGCACGCTACGCCGCCGTGCGCGACTTCGTCGACACAAACGAAGATGCCCTGATTGAACCTGTGCGGAGCATCCTGGCGTCGGGCCGTGCCCACAGCGCCGCTGACCTGGTGACAGCGCAGACCCGTCTGTCCGCATTGGCTCAGCAGGCCAAGGTGATGTGGCATGGCGTCGACCTGCTGGTGGTACCCACCGCTCCCACGCACTACACCATCGAAGCCATGCAGGCCGACCCGGTGGCGCTCAACCGCAACCTGGGTGAGTACACCAACTTTGTCAACCTGCTCGACTACGCTGCCCTGTCGGTGCCCAGCAGTTTGCGCGCCGACGGCTTGCCTTTTGGCATCACGCTGATCGGACGCTGTGGCAGCGACTGGCAACTGGCCGAACTGGGCCAGCGCTTCCACCACGCCACCAACCTGCCGCAAGGCGCCACGGGTGTGCCGCTGCCCCCCATGCAGACCATCCCTGGATTGAAGCCCGAACCCGTACCTTCCGTGCGGGTGGCGGTGGTGGGCGCACACCTGTCCGGCATGCCGCTCAACAGCCAGCTCACCGAGCGCGGCGCCACGCTGGTGGCCCGCACCCACACGGCCGCGCTGTACCGCTTGTACGCCCTGCCCAACACCACACCGCCCAAGCCCGGCCTGCTGCGGGTGGCGCCCGGCGAAGGCGAAGCCATCGAGGTCGAGGTGTGGGACATGCCCCTGGCGCACTACGGCAGCTTCGTCGCGCTGGTGCCTTCACCGCTTTCCATCGGCACGCTGCAACTGGCTGACGGCGGCAGCGTGCAGGGTTTCCTGTGTGAACCATTGGCGCTGCAGGGCGCCAATGACATCACACCGTTGGGTGGCTGGCGTGCCTACATCGCCTCCATCGCACCCCAGCAGCTGGCATTTCCCTGAAACGATGCCCGCCTTCTTTTCCTCCCCCTACTTTCAACCTTGCAGGAGATCCCCATGAAGCCAACCATCCACACCCCGACCGCCACCTCATCCGGTTTCCCCCGCCGGCGCAACGTGCTGCAGATGGGCGCTGCCAGCGCGGCTCTGGGCCTGCTGGGCGCGCCTTCTGTGCTGCGTGCCCAGACAGGTCCGAAGATCCGTGTGGGCTACTGGCCCATCGCTGCCGGCCTGCCGTTCTACTCTGCGGTTGAGCTCGGCTACTTCAAGGAAGCCGGCCTGAACGTGGAGGTCCTCAGATTTGCGGGTGCCCAGCAGATCATGGAAGGCATGCTGTCCGACCGCTGCGACGGCAGCGCCAATGGCACCGGTTCGGCCAACATCGCCATCGGCGAGCTTGCCCAGCCAGGCACTTTCAAGATCTTCTGTTCCAACCCCAGCAACGTGGACAACGTGCTCGACGAGATCATCGTGCCCGTGGCCAGCCCGGCCAAAACCATCGCCGACCTCAAGGGAAAACGCATTGCCTCGGGCCCCGGTATCCAGAACGTGACGCTCGCCAAAACGGTGCTGGAGCGGGGCGGCGCCACCGGTGCCACCGTGGTGGAGCTGCCCATTGGCCAGCATGTGGCAGCCATCGCGGCTGGCCAGATCGACGGCGCCTACACGCTGGAACCCACCGGCACCATCGGACGGCTCAATGGCACCAGCCGCGTGCTCGAAGCCGGGGTGATCGCGCACTACGTGCTGGGCGACCCCAAGGCGCCATGGTTTGGTGGCTCGGCCTCACTCACCAGCAGCTTCATCAAGAAGCACCCGGAAGAAGCCAGGAAGTTCATCGCTGCCTACGGCAAGGGTGTGGCCTACGTGCGCAGCAAAGCCACGGAGGCACGCCAGTTCCTCAAGACCTACACACCCATTGAGGGGGCGCTCACCAGCGAAGTGCCGCTGGCCGCCTACACCATGTACAACGAATTCACCCCTGCGGACGTGGCGCACTTCCAGAAGTTCTTCGACCTGTTCTCGGACAAAGGCATCTTCAACAAGCGCCTGATGGTGGACACCATGCTCTACAAAGGCTGAGCATGAAACACCCCCGCGCCGCTTCGCGTCACCCCCTCAAGGGGGCGGCACTGGCCGTCCGGCAAAGCCGGCCCGGCGGTGCCCCTGGAATGGACCTTTTCATGCGATATGGGTGGCGCTCCGGCAACACGGAACAACCAAGCTCAAACACATGACCACACCGAATACCACTCAAGATGCACCCACCGCCTGGGCGCCGCCGGCCTCCAGCGATGCGTCT
>JAABRN010000092.1 GCA_011390855.1 Hydrogenophaga sp.
GACTCAGCGGAAACATTGAGGCTGGATCTCCAGAGCATTCTGGATTTCGGTCACAACGATCTGCAACCCGTCGCGCAAGCCTTGTGCCCCGATGTGGGACTTTGCATCGACTGGCTTCAACGCCACGATTTGTCTGGTCGCATGACGGGGTCAGGCACTGCGGTATTTGCGCATGTGCGAAAAGCGCTGGATTTCTCCGACGCACCAAGCACATGGACAATACAAGAATGCAGCAACATGGATTTGCATCCATTGTTTGGCTGGTGTCCAGATTAGAATATCTGGCTTAGCGGTCAAGCTTTGAAT
>JAABRN010000093.1 GCA_011390855.1 Hydrogenophaga sp.
GCTTTGAATACGGATTCAGCGACATTTTTTAGTTGTCTGCCAGGTGACGAACCGGGCAAACAACTTGCGTAGGGGAGTCGCCAAGTTGGTTAAGGCACTGGATTTTGATTCCAGCATGCAAAGGTTCGAATCCTTTCTCCCCTGCCACCCTTTTTAAGCACGACAAGCTCGCGACCAGCCATTTCAACATGGCTTTTTTTGACGACAGCTTCAGACGCTTCGTTCAAACCGCTGGAAACACCATGCAAGTTCAGCCCCCGGATTTCATGATCTTCACCGGGAACGCCAACCCGGTGCTGGCTGCAGAGATTGCCCAGCATCTGGGCACGCAGCTCGGCGCGGCCAACGTCGGGCGGTTCTCTGATGGTGAAGTGACCGTCGAGATCACCCAGAACGTTCGGGCCCGGCATGCGTTCGTGATCCAGTCCACTTGCGCGCCTACCAATGAAAACCTGATGGAGCTGATCATCATGGTCGATGCGCTCAAGCGTGCATCGGCAGTGAGCATCTCTGCAGTCATCCCTTACTTCGGCTACGCCCGCCAGGACCGCCGTCCCCGTTCGAGCCGCGTGCCCATTTCGGCGAAAGTCGTGGCAAACATGCTCCAGGCGGTCGGCGTGAACCGCGTGCTGACCATGGACCTGCACGCTGACCAGATCCAGGGGTTTTTCGACATTCCGGTCGACAACATCTACGCCTCTCCCGTTTTGCTGGGCGATCTGCGGCAAAAGAACTACCCCGATCTGCTGGTGGTGTCACCGGACGTCGGCGGTGTGGTTCGTGCCCGTGCACTGGCCAAACAGCTCAACTGCGACATGGCCATCATTGACAAGCGTCGCCCCAAGGCCAACGTGTCAGAAGTGATGCACGTGATCGGCGACATCGATGGACGCAACTGCGTGATCATGGACGACATGATCGACACCGCAGGTACGCTGGTCAAAGCGGCAGAGGTGCTCAAGGAACGCGGTGCCAAGCATGTCTATGCGTATTGCACCCACGCCATTTTTTCTGGCCCTGCGATTGAACGCATCGCCAAGGGCAGCGCACTGGACGAAGTGGTGGTCACGAACACCATTCCCCTGTCTCAGGCCGCGCAAGCCTGTTCCAAGATTCGCCAACTCTCCGTTGCACCGCTGATGGCTGAAACCATCGCGCGCATTGCATCCGGTGAGTCGGTCATGAGTTTGTTTGCCGATCAGGACAACCTCTTCTAAGAGGCCCCACTGGCAGCAAAAAGCGAGCGCCCCTCATTCATGTGAAGGGCTGCTCTTTTTAAACAGAGGCGTTCTGGTCGCGGAACCCCTCAAATGGAGAAAGTCATGCAATTTGTCGCTTTTGAGCGCGCCAAGCAGGGTACGGGTGCGAGCCGCCGTCTGCGCAACACCGGTCGCGCGCCCGGTATCGTTTTTGGCGGTGATGCGCCTGCCATCACGATCGAACTCGATCACAACGCCTTGTGGCATGCCCTGAAAAAGGAAGCATTCCACTCGGCCATTCTGGACATGGACGTCGGTGGCACCGTGCAAAAAGTGCTGCTGCGCGATGTGCAGTACCACCCATACAAGCCACAAGTGCTGCACGTGGACTTCCAGCGCGTCAACGACAAGACGCGCCTGCGCAAGAAGGTGCCTCTGCACTTTGAAGGCGCTGAGACCTCGCCAGCCGTGAAGATCGACAAATGCGTGATCAACCACGTGATGAACGAGATCGAGATCGAGTGTCTGGCCATGCAGTTGCCAGAAAACATCGTGATCGATCTGAGCGAAGTGACCAAAGGCAGCACCATCCACACGGGTGACATCAAGCTGAAAAAGGGCATCAAGCTGGTCATGCACGGCCGCACCAACCTGACGGTAGCCACCGTGGTTGAACCCGTCGAAGAAGTGGTGGCCGCACCTGTGGTGGCTGCAGTCGACGACAAGAAGGGCAAGAAGAAGAAGTAAGTCCTTGCGGACCCTGTCTTCTGCCACCAACGGCCCGCTCTGCGGGCCGTTGGCATTTTGGGGCAAGCCCTGGCGTCACGGATAATCCCTGGAATGATCCGACTCATAGCCGGCCTGGGCAATCCCGGCCCCGAATACGAACACACCCGCCACAACGCAGGCTTCTGGTGGGTGGACGAAGCCGCCCGCCTGCTCAACGCCCCGCTGCAGATGGAAAGGGGCCACCAGGGCATGGTGGCGCGCGCCAACGTCGGTGGACAAGCCGTCTGGCTGATCGAGCCACAGACCTTCATGAATCTTTCAGGCCGGTCCGTCGCCTCCCTGGCACGCTTCTACAAGATCGCACCCGAGGAAGTTCTGGTCATTCACGATGAGCTGGATCTGCCGCCGGGCGAGGCCAAGCTCAAGAAGGGTGGTGGCCATGCCGGTCACAATGGTTTGCGCGACATTCACGCTCAACTGGGCAGTCCCGACTACTGGCGCCTGAGGATCGGTATTGGCCATCCCGGTAACAGGAACGAAGTGGCTAACTGGGTTTTGAAGAAGCCTTCACCTGACGACCGCATCGCCATCGCCCAGGCACTGGATCGCAGCCTGAAGGCGCTGCCTGATTTGGTTGCAGGTGAGATGAACAAGGCGACTGCCCAGATTCACACCAGCAAGCCGCCACGACCCAAACCACCCCGGCCCGAGAAGAAGGAAGATACCGCCGTTCAGGTCTTGGCTGGTGACGGATCAACCACCGCCACCGGCACGCCGGCCACACCCGAAGGCGCCTGACTCTGCTGCAAACGCTGGTATTTCTGCCAAAGCGTTTCCCGGTTCTCGATGTGCTGGGGGTGAATGGGAATGCAACTCACCGGGCACACCTGCACACACTGGGGTTCATCAAAGTGCCCGACACACTCGGTGCACTTGGCCGGGTCAATCTCGTAGATGTCCTGGCCCATGTAAATGGCCTGGTTGGGGCATTCCGGCTCGCACACGTCGCAGTTGATGCATTCGTCGGTGATCATCAGTGCCATGGTGTGCAGCCTGCCTTTCTTCTCGCAGCGTCTCAGGCCTGCAAGGGCCTGGGCGCCAATGCCCGGGCCACCGGAGGGCTCACCATGGCGGACACATCGCCTCCCAATGTCGCGATTTCTCGCACCAGGGTGCTGGAAATGCACTGCAGCTCGGCCTGTGGCAAGAGGAACACGGTTTCCACGCCGGGATGCAGCTTGCGGTTCATCGCAGCCATCTGGGCTTCGTAATCAAAATCGGTGAGGTTGCGAATGCCGCGCACCACCGCCACCGCGCCGTTTTGCCGACAAAAATCCATGATCAGGCCATCGAACGGCAGTACCCGCACGCGTCCGGGCAAGTCTCGAGTGGCCTCCTCAGCCATTTCCAGGCGCTCGTTCAGACTGAAGCGGGTTTTCTTGTGGTGCGCGATGGCCACGGCCAGCACCACTTCGTCAAACAGCTGTGCAGCGCGTCGCACCACGTCTTCGTGCCCCAGGGTGAGTGGGTCGAAGGTGCCGCTGTAGACGGCGATTCGTGCGCCAGTGGCGGGGTTGGACAGCTCAGCGTTCATCTGGAGATTATCGGCGAGGTCCTCTCCATGACCCGTTACTGCGCAGGCAATGTCCGCAACAGGTGAAAGGCCACGGCGCCAGCTCGTCCGCTCCGATGCAGATCCAGACCCAGCGTGCCTAGCTCTTCGGTCGTCCAGGTGCGAGGGGCCTCCAGGTAGATGAATCCGTCAGGTCCGATCGCCTGACGCGCGGCAGCCAACGCACTGGCAAACAACGCCTCGTTGCCACCCTCCGCAAAAGGCGGGTCCAGAAACACCACATCCAGGTTCTGCCCCGCACGTTGCCTCAACGCGGCCACTGCATCGCCCCGCTCCACCTTCACAGCGTCTGCCTTGAGCTGGTCCTTCATGAGTCGCAGCCGAGTCAGCAATTGATTGTCTTGCTCCACAAGAACCGCCTCGGCCGCTCCGCGCGAAGCAGCCTCCAGGCCCAGCGCACCGGTGCCTGCAAAGGCATCCAGGCAGCGCCAGCCGCTGAGGTCCTGGCCCAGCCAGTTGAACAATGTTTCGCGAACGCGTGCAGGCGTGGGACGCAGCCCGGGTGCGTCGATCACGCTGATTCTGGTCCGCTTCCACTGCCCACCGATGATGCGAACCTCGTGTGGAACCTTGGCCAGACGGCCAGCGGGCTTGCTGTCGGCTGCTTTCATGCATTAAGTCCGTTGATGAAACAGACCATGAGCTTACGGCAACCGTACGCCCAACCGCCCACAGAGAGGGACATCAGGGCTGTGCGCCCACGACCACGGTGACCATGCGGTCGGGCTGCAACACACGGGTGAACGCGCGTCGGATGTCGGCCACGGTGACCCGCTCGACCTGTTTCGTCCACGTATCGAGGTAGTCCAGCGGCAGACCGTTCCAGGCGATGTTGGCGACGTTATCCAGCAGCTTTCGGTTGCTGTCGATGCGCAAGGCAAAGCCGTTGACAAGGTTTTCCTTGGCTGCCTTGAGCTCTTCTTCGGTCGGTCCATCAACCACGAAGCCGCGCACCACCTCTCGCGCCACGCCGACAGCCAAGTCGGCTTGATCGGGACGTGTGGTCAGCCCGATCTGGAAAGGACCGGCATGCCGGCCAGGAGAAAAGTAGCTGTACACGCTGTAGCTCAACCCCCGCTTTTCGCGCACCTCGGTGGTCAGGCGGGACACGAACCCGCCACCACCCAGGATGTAATTGCCCACAAACAGCGGGAAAAAATCAGGATCGTCGCGCGCCATGCC
>JAABRN010000094.1 GCA_011390855.1 Hydrogenophaga sp.
AGCCGTCAATGAGCGCGTGCATGTGCTGCCCGCTGCGCTGCATGGTGGCAATGGTCTCGCGCACCCAGACCGATATGTCGCTGTTTTTCAGCAGGATTTGCGCGTAGCCCAGGATGCTGGTGAGTGGCGTGCGCAGCTCGTGCGTCATGCCGGCCACGTAACGCGTCTTGGCCTGGCTGGCGGCTTCGGCGCGGTCGCGTGCCGACTGCAACTCCGCGTCGGTGCGCTGGTGGGCATCGATCTCCAGCATCAACAACTGCGTCTGCCGCTCCGACTCGTCTTGCGCCATGCGCCGGCTGTCGGTGGTGAGCACCACCCACCACGAGCACACCGCGGCGAACAGCACCAAAAAGGCATAGATCTTGAGGAATGGCGCGTGCAGCACCTCGCCCGGCGTGTGCAGGCTCTCCTGCACGTAAACCATGCCGATCAGAAAGGCCATGACCGCGCTGACGGTCAGCCACACCGCCAGAAACTGGCCCGCCCGGAAGTTCACCCGCACCGCCGTGCCCTTGGGCAAGATGGCCACCAGCAGTGCACGCAGCTGGTCGGTGGCGCGCGCGTTGGTCTTGCAGCGGTCGTGACAGCGCGATTCCAGCGAGCAGCACAGCGAACAGATGGGTGCACGGTAGGCCGGGCAGCTGGCCATGTCTTCGCTTTCAAACTGGTTTTCGCACACCGCGCAGCGCACCGCTTCGCCGGGCTTCCATTCTCTTGAAGGGATGCGCGCGAGGTAGTACTTGCCCTTGGTGGCCCAGGCAATCAGCGGCGACAGCAGCAGCGCCAGACCCAGCGCAATGAAGGGTGAGAACGCCGCGGCCACTTCGCCCATCACCCCCGCATACGCCAGGCTCGCGACGATGGCGGCAATGATCATCGAGCCCATGCCCACCGGGTTGAAGTCGTACAGGTAGGCGCGGCGAAACTCGATGCCCTTGGGGCTCAGGCCCAGCGGCTTGTTGATGATGAGGTCGGCCACCAGCGCACCCACCCACGCGATGGCCACGTTGCTGTAAACACCCAGCACCTTCTCGATGCCCGCGAACACGCCGAGCAGCATGAGCAGGGTGGCAATCGCCACGTTGAACACCAGCCAGACCACGCGGCCCGGGTGGCTGTGCGTCACGCGCGCGAAGAAGTTGGACCACGCCAGCGAGCCCGCGTAAGCGTTGGTCACGTTGATCTTGATCTGGGCCAGGATCACGAACACCACCGTCATGGCCACCGCCAGGCCCGGGTGCCCCACGGCCTCGGTGAAGCCGGCGAGGAACATCTGCGTGGGCTCGGTGGTGCGCTCCGGCGCCACTTCGAACTGCATGGCCGCGAACGCGAGGAAGGCGCCGCCGGCCATCTTCAGCATGCCCATGACGATCCAGCCTGGTCCCGGAATCAACACCGCGGCCCACCAGCGCCAGTGGTTCTGGCGCGTGCGCACCGGCATGAAACGCAAGAAGTCGACCTGCTCGCCGATCTGCACCACGAGCGAAAAGATCACCGCCGCCGCCGCCCCGAACATCAGCGGCTGGAACTCGTTGCTGCCCGAGCGGATACCGGTGAGGCTGGCGAAGTCACGGTAGAGCTGGGGTTGCGACAGCGCGATCCACACAAACGGCAGCATCAGCAGGAACAGGTACAGCGGTTGTGTCCACGCCTGCAGCTTCGAGATGAGGGTGATGCCCCGGATGGCCAGCGGGATGATCACTACCGCCGAGATCAGGTAGCACCAGCCCAGCGGCCAGTCGGTCGCCATCTGCAGCGCCAGCGCCATGATCGCCGCCTCGATCGCGAAGAAGATGAAGGTGAACACCGCATAGATCAGCGAGGTGATGGTGGAGCCTAGGTAGCCGAACCCGGCACCACGCGTGAGCAGGTCCATGTCCAGGCCGTAGCGCGCGGCGTAGTAGGCAATGGGCAGGCTGGTGAAGAAGATCACCAGACCCACCACCAGGATGGCCCACATCGCGTTGCCAAAGCCGTAGTTCACCGCGATCGCGCCGCCAATGGCCTCCAGCGCCAGAAATGACAACGAGCCAAACGCCGTGTTGGCCACCCGCCATTCGCTCCATTTCCGAAAGCTGCGCGGCGTGTAGCGCAGCGCGTAGTCCTCCATGGTTTCGTCGGCCACCCACGAGTTGTATTCCCGACGAAACCGGAAGATTTTTTGCGTGGCAACAGTCGTTGCTGGCTCGGTGGCGGGCATGCCATGGACGCTAGCAAGAACCGTCCCCGTCCACCAGACAGACGCCCTACGTTGTTTGACGTATGGGCGCCATGCGGTGCTGTCCCTAGTCTTCATCCCAGTCGGCACACCGCCGGTTTCACTGTCCCAACCGTCCCAGGAGTCCACCCATGAAGCACCTCACCGACCCGAACGCCGTCTCACTTGAAACCCCGGAAGCCAGCCGCCGCCGTGTGCTGCAGATGCTGGGCGCTGCCGGCCTGGCCGGCTTGCCCAGCTGGAGCTTTGGGCAGCCCACCGCCCAGGTGAACACCACCAAGCTGGCCGTGACCGACACCGAAGTCACCGTCGGACAGTTGCACTCATCCACCGGCACCATGGCCATCTCCGAGACCGGTTCGATCCAGGCCGAGCAGCTGGCCATCGACGAGATCAACGCGATGGGCGGCATCCTCGGTCGCAAGATCAAGGTGATCAAGGAAGACGGCGCCTCCGACTGGCCCACCTTTGCCGAGAAGTCGAAGAAGCTGCTGATCAACGACCGCTGCGCCGCCGTCTTCGGCTGCTGGACCAGCGCCTCGCGCAAGGCCGTGCTGCCGGTGTTCGAAAAGGAAAACGGCCTGCTGTACTACCCCACGTTCTACGAAGGCCTGGAGCAATCCAAGAACGTGATCTACACCGGCCAGGAGGCCACGCAGCAGATCCTGTACAGCCTGGACTGGGCGCAGAAAGAAAAGAAGGCCAAGAGCTTTTTCCTGATCGGCTCCGACTACATCTGGCCACGCACGTCCATGAAGATCGCGCGCAAGCACATCGAGAACTTCCAGAAGGGCAAGGTGGTTGGCGAGGAGTACTACCCGCTGGGAAGCACCAACTTCGGCTCGCTGATGAACAAGATCAAGCTGCAGAAGCCCGACTGCATCTTCGCCGCCGTGGTCGGTGGCTCCAACGTGGCCTTCTACAAGGCCCTCAAGGCCGCCGGCATCACCGGCGACAAGCAGCTGCTGGTGACGCTGTCGGTGACCGAAGACGAGATGACCGGCGTGGGCGGTGAAAACTTCCAGGGCTTCTACTCGTCCATGAAGTACTTCCAGTCGCTCGACAACGAGAACAACAAGAAGTTTGTCGCCGCCTTCAAGGCCAAGTACGGCAAGGACTCGGTGATCGGCGACGTGACCCAGGCCGGTTACCTCGGCCCCTGGTTGTGGAAGGCCGCGGTCGAGAAGGCCAAGAGCTTCGACGTGGACAAGGTCGTGGCTGCTTCGCGCACCGGCATCGAACTCAAGACCGCCCCGGAGGGCTACGTGAAGCTCGACGCCAACCACCACCTGTGGAGCAAGTCGCGCATTGCCATGGGCATGCCGGATGCGACGTTCAAGGTGGTCTCGGAATCGCCTGAACTCATCAAACCCGATCCGTTCCCCAAAGGCTATCAGTGATCGTGACCACCCCTGCCACGGCGCACTAGCGCCGTGATCCCCTCAAGGGGACAACGCCTGCGGACCGGCAGAGCCGGTTCCGTGGCGTTCTGGACGAACTTCCACTGGAGAACGCGATGAGTTTCAACGACCTGCTCAACATCGGACTGATGCAGGGCTTCGCCGGCCTGAGCCTGTTTGCCGTGCTGCTGCTCATGGGGCTGGGTCTGGCCATCATCTTCGGGCAGATGGGTGTGATCAACATGGCGCATGGTGAGTTCATGACCATCGGCGCCTACACCATCTACCTCGTCTCCACGTTGGCGAATTCGATCAGCCCCGGTGCTGTGGCTGCCTACTTTCCCTTCGCCATCGTGGCCGCATTCTTCCTGGCCTTTTCGGCTGGCTGGTTCATTGAATGGGCGCTGATCCGCCACCTCTACAAACGCCCCCTCGACACGCTGCTCGCCACCTGGGGCATCAGCCTGGCCATGCAGCAGTCGTTCCGCACCTTCATCGGCCCGAAAGAGGTCAGCCCCACGCTGCCCGACTGGCTGCTCGGCTCCTGGGCCCCGGCCGAAGGCCTGGACATTCCCATCAACGGCATGTTCGTGCTGGGCCTCACCGCCGTGGTCACGGGCGGCATTCTGATCGCCATGCACAAAAGCCGCTGGGGCTTGCGTGTTCGCGCCACGGTGAGCAACCGCGCCATGGCCAACGCCACCGGCATCGACACCAAAAAAACCGACCGCCTCACCTTCGCCATCGGCTGCGGCATCGCCGGCATCGCTGGCGCGGCGTTCACCACCATCGGCTCCACCGGCCCCACCTCGGGCTCGCTCTACATCGTCGACGCCTTCCTGGTTGTCACCTTCGGCGGCGCAGCCAGCCTGCTGGGCACGGTGGTCTCGGCCTTCGGTATTGCACAGACCCAGTCGATCACCGAGTTCTTCATGGCCGGCTCCATGGCCAAGATGCTCACCCTCTCGTTGATCGTGGTGATCCTGATGGTGCGTCCACAAGGCCTGTTCGCCAGCAAGGTCCGTCGATGAACCGCACCCCTTTGAAGACGCACACCGGAGCACTGTCATGAACGCCCTCAAAGCCTGGATTACCCGCTACCAGCTCGCCAGCCTGGTGCTGCTTACCGTGCTGCTCGCCGTGGTGCTGCCACTGTCGCTGGACATCTTTCGGCTCAACCTGGTCGGCAAGTACCTTACCTATGCGTTTGTGGCCATCGGTCTGGTGATGCTGTGGGGTTATGGCGGCGTGCTCAGCCTGGGGCAGGGCGTGTTCTTCGGCCTCGGTGGTTACGCCATGGCCATGTTTCTGAAGCTCGAAGCGTCTGACCCCGAGACCACCAAGATCCAGTCCACCCCCGGTATTCCCGACTTCATGGACTGGAACCAGATCACCGAGCTGCCCGCCTTCTGGGTGCCGTTCAAAAGCCTGCCGTTCACG
>JAABRN010000096.1 GCA_011390855.1 Hydrogenophaga sp.
ACCAGGCAAGCTACTTTCGCTCCGCCTCGCAGGGGCGCTCACCGGACTTCCCCATCCTGGGCAACGGCAAGACCGCCAAGCTGGCCTGGCAGATGCAGGACTACAACGCCGATGGCGCCGTGGGCAACGCCAGTGCGGCCACGGCCGCCAAGGGTCAGGCGGTGCTGCAGGCGGCAGGCCGGGCGCTGGCTCAACTGCTGGCAGAAATCGACCGCCTCCCCCCGGCCACGCTGACCCACCGAACCGCGTTTGAGTAGTTGATCCCCCCCGCGCCGCTTCGCATTGCCCCTGGCGAAAGCGTGAAGCGCGGTGGAGGTGTTTGCAAACACTGCCGGAGCGAAGTGTCTCAGTCCAGGGATACCGTGGAACCGGCTTTGCCGGGCCACAGGTATCGCCCCCTGGAGGGGGTAGCGCGAAGCGCTGCGGGGGTGCTCCCAAATGCCGCCGGTCCAAGGGGTCGTCTCCCCTACCAGGGGGAAGCTGCAAAGCGGCGCAGGAGGGTTAGGTATACGTTACCCAGTCTGCATGGTCCTGTCCGTCCAGGTGCGGCAGTGTGTTGTAGGTCAGTAGCGTGTGCCGCTTGGGCGAAAACTGGAACTCGGTGACTGCGCTGTTGCGGATGCGCATGTTCAGGTCGATGGTGCGTTCCGGGCTGAGACCCAGCACATGCCCGACCGCCGTGGCGATGGGACCGCCACTTGAGACGATGAGCACCTTTCCGCCCAGGTGGTGGGTGCGAACATGGTCCAGTGCACTGGTCACGCCCTGCACGAATGCGTTGTAGCTGGGCATGCCCACGGGGCTCACCGTGCCTGCCATCCATTGCGCCAGCCCGTCTCGCAGCAATCGGAAGTGATGGCGGAACACCTCTGGTGCTTCGACCGCACTTTGCGGTTTCGCCAGTTCGTGAGGGTGGATGGCGCGAATCACCGCTTCACTGTCGTATTCATTCAGGCCAGGCCAGGGCAAGGGGGTGTGGGTAAACCCGGCACCCTCGGCAATGCCTGCCCAGGTTTGCTCGTGCCGCTTCAGGGTCCCGGTGATCACCGCGTCGAACGCCACGCCCCGCGCGGCCCAGTACCGACCCAGCAGCTCGCTCTGGTGTCTGCCACGCTCACTGAGCTGGTCGTAGTCTTCTGCGCCAAACGAGGCCTGGCCGTGGCGCACGAGGTAGAGGGTTCCCATGGCAGGCATTCTGTGACAGACGAATGTCCACGCTTTGTCTCGGCAGCGACTGTTTCACCGTCCGAAGCGCTCGAACAGTCGCCCGGGCGTCTGAGCCTGGTCGGAAGAAATCCAAAGTATTAGTCGGGCTTTTCTCGGGTTTTTGACCCTGGTGGCTGTGCTTCAATGACGGGAGTTTCAACACCCCCATACCCTGTGCCTACCCCTTTGTTTGACCTGCCGACCTTGCTGGCCCTGCGGATCGGCGTCGACGCCCTCATCGCGATCGCGTTCTGGGGGCTGATGCGCCGCTATCCCGGCATTGGCGGTCCCGGCTGGTGGTCTGTTTCTGCGCTGGTTTCCATCGTGGGGTCGGCAGGCCTGTGGCTGCGCGGCAGCGCTCCCGAACTGTTTACCGTGAGCATCGCCAATGCGGCGCTCACCGCAGGAGCGCTGCTGGCATGGATGGGCTTGCGAAGCTATCTGCACTTGTCCCGCCCTCCAGGATGGATCGCATTGGCGCTGGGCGCATTGCTGGTCTGGCAGACCATGTTTCTGGTGGTGTGGGACCTGCCCGCATTGCGTCAGGCATTCTTCGCCATCACCTCGATCGCGATCATCGTGATGGCCATGCGCGATATCGTGCTGGCCGATCCTCAGAGACGGGTCCCCGAACTGCAGGCGCTCAAATGGCTGTCGCTGGTGGAAGTGGGCGCTCTGGTGCTGTTTCTGTTGGCAGCGCCGGTGCTCAAGGTGCCGCTGGCGCTGGTGGCGCCGGTTGCCCTTTTCTTTTTCCTGCTCGCGCGCCTCTTGCGCGTGGTGCTGTATGGGTCGCTGGTCACCTACCGGCTACGCCAGGAGGGCGATCGTGCCCGCAAGGATCTTCAGTCCCGGGAGGTGGAACTGCGCACGTTGGTGGAAAACCTGAGCGCTGGTGTGATTGTTTTGAGACCAGATCGCACAGTGGTGACCATCAACACCGCGGCAAGGCAGTTTCTGGACTGGGACGCCGAAACGGCTCGCGCCGCCATGATCGAGCCCATGGCTCGTGACTGGCGCCTGATGCGGGAAGACGGGCAGTGGATGGCCAGACACGAAGTGCCGTTTGAGCGCGTGTTGGCCAGCGGGCAGCCCATGAAGAGCGTGGTCATGGGCGTGAAGGCTGGCGCAGACAAAGAAGTGCGCTGGGCCTTGTGCAACGCGTTTCCGGAAAACGACACGCTGGGCGGCTTGCGCCACGTGGTGTTCACATTTGTGGATGTCACCTCGCTCAAAGAGGCGCAGGATCAGCACCGCGTGCTGGAGCAACAACTCTCGCAGTCCCAGAAGATGGAGGCGCTCGGCACCTTGGCGGGTGGCGTGGCACACGATTTCAACAACATCCTGGCCGCCATCCTGGGCAATGCAGACCTGGCCCGCCAAGACCTGGAGGCCGGCTCTCTTGCGAGGGAAAGCCTGCATGAAATCAGTACCGCTGCCCGGCGGGGGCGTGAACTGGTGCGGCAGATCCTGGCTTTCAGTCGGCAGCAACCCTTGGCCCGTACCCCGATCGATCTGGCAAACACCGTGGCCGAAACCTGCCGCTTGCTTCGCACAGCGATCACGCCGCAGATTGAATTGATCGTCAACGCCGGTGGCCCCGTGTTGTCTGTTCGGGCTGACGCCACCCAGATTGGCCAGGTGTTGCTGAACCTGGGAACCAACGCCATCTACGCACTGGAGGGTCGGCCGGGTCGCGTCGAGTACCGGGTTGAAAGCCTCACCCATGGGGATCCCCGAGTGCCGCGTGAGCTGGCGCAAGCGTGTCAGGCGGCCGGTGTGGACGTTGTATCGGTCAGCGTCAGCGACAGCGGCTGCGGCATGACGGAAGCCACGTTGAAGCGCATGTACGAACCATTTTTCACCACCAAGGTGGTCGGGCAGGGCACAGGACTGGGGTTGCCTGTGGTGCTCGGCATTGTGCAGGCCCACGAAGGGGTGATAGAGGTCGACAGCCGTCCAGGCGAAGGCACCCAGTTTCGCCTGTTCTTTCCCGCCATGGAAACCCTTGACGCCATGAGTGGCGTTCAGCGCGATAAAGTTGGCACTCCAACGGCGTCGCTTGACGTCACAATGCCTTTGAATATGTCTGTTTCGTCTGGCGATCCCATTTCGTCAGCCACTCCCCATCCGCCGCCAGTTCAACAGGAGAAATCTGCGATGGCAGAAACCCCGTCAGCCTCAGCCCGCCACATCCTGTACCTCGACGATGACGACACGCTGGTGTTTCTTGTGCGTCGGTTGCTGGAGCGTCGTGGCCACCGGGTGACGGCATTCACTGATCAGCAAGAAGCGATCGAGGCGGTTCGGCAGCAGCCCGATGGGTTTCACCTCATGCTCACCGACTACAACATGCCCGGCATGTCGGGTCTGGACGTGGCGCGCGAGGTGCTGGCGCTGAGCCCGGCGCTGCCGGTGGCAGTGGCTTCTGGCTACATCACCGACGAGCTGCAGGCCGAGGCCCTGGCCGCTGGCGTGCGCGAGGTGGTTTTCAAGACCGACGCGGTCGAGTCGTTCTGTGAGGTGGTGGCGCGGCTGGCTGGATAGCTCGTCCGGCGCGAAGCGCGGCGGGGGTGTTTCACTTCCTGCTCAGGACCTTCGCCAACACCGCACTGTCCACATTTCCGCCGCACAAGGTGGTGCCCACCACCTGTCCCTTCATCTGATGTCGTTCTTGCCAGGCCGCCGCGAAACTCGCCGCGCCCGCGCCTTCTGCCACGTTGTGCGTGTCGGCGAACAGCATGCGCATGGCCTGCGCCACTTCGTCGTCCGTGACCTTCACGATGCGCGCAAGGTGAGGCTCCAGCACAGCCAGGGCAGCCGCATCGGCCACGCGGCAGGCCATGCCGTCGGCCAGTTCGGTGGTCACCGGTGAAGCGACCACGTGCCCGGCAGCCAAGGAATCGGCGTAAGTGGTGGCGTGTGCACTGACCACGCCCACGATGCTCGCCTGGTGGTTGAGGGCCAGTTTGGCTGCGATGGCTGCACAGGCGCCCGAGCCCTGTCCAATGGGAACGTACACCACATCCAGTTGAGGCACGGCGCGCAAAAATTCCCACCAGTAGGTGGCCACGCCGCGCACGAGATCGGCATGGAAGCTGGGCACCATGTGGGCGCCGCGCTCACCGGCCAGTTGCATGGCGTGTTCGCGGCTGTCCTGAAAGTCGTCACCATGCTCGATCAGCGTCACGCCGAGCGCGCGCATGGCGGCATTTTTTTCCAGCGAGTTGCCGCGCGGAACCACGATGGTGCAGGCCACGCCATGCGCGCGGGCCGCCCACCCCATGCTCTGACCGTGGTTGCCTCGTGTGGCACTGATCACTTCGCGCGGCAGTGCGTCTTGCTGGCGCAGCGCATCGAAATAAGTCAGACCGCCGCGGATCTTGAACGCACCCACGGGTGTGTGGTTCTCATGCTTGACCCAGCACACGGTGCCCAGGCGCTGGCTCAGTGTGGCCCAGCGGTACTGAGGTGTAGCGGCGAAGTCGCGGTAGACGACTTCGGCTGCGGCTTCGATGGCCGCCAGATTGGGCAAGGTATCGGTCATTTCGGGTCCGGATTCAGAGTGCAGAGGCGAGCATGACCCGACCTTTCGGGGTTTGCAGCTGCGCCACCAGGGTCGGTGGCTCGTCGCTCACCGGTATGCCTTCAAGGCCGACCGCAAGCAGAGCCTGACGCAGCTCGTGCGCGAGAGGGTGGCTCACTTCAAAAGCTGTGAGCGTCAATCCGCTGTCCGGCATCGTGAGCGCAGGGTGGTTTTCACCCCATTCGATCAGGGTGGGCAAAGCGCCATCAAACAGACGCTGACCGTCGTCGCGAACGCTGATGCGCCAT
>JAABRN010000097.1 GCA_011390855.1 Hydrogenophaga sp.
GAGGGTGGCACCGACGTTGGTGCCCTTGCTGTCGTCAAAGTACTCAATGCCATTGATGATGGCGACCGGTTCCACACGGTGGGGTTCACCCCGGTACTCACGCAGCCCGTGCAGCATGGGGCCGAGTGCAGCGCCAGCGGAGGTTGCCAGGGCCAGGGCGGCCAGGGCGTTGGCGGCATTGTGCCTGCCCCGGATGCGCAAGGCCTCCACCGGCATCAGGCGCTGGAAGTAGATCTCTTCGGCTTCATCCGCCGCGCGACCGCGTTTGCGCGTTTCATCCAGGGCGAGCGCGCGAACCAGCCACTCCATGCCGTTGACCGATTCGATCCCCCAGTCCATGGGGCGCGTTGGGGTATCTGTTCCGAAGGTGGTGAACGGCCGTGCCGACTGCTGGCGGTTTCGCCCACCCAGTTTCACGGTGACCAGGCCGGGCTGCATGGCCATGACCTGCAGATCGTTACGGTTGAGCAGCATGAGCGCTTTGGTGCCAAACACGTTGGCCTTGGCCTGCCCATAGGCGGCTTGTGATCCGTGCCAGTCGATGTGGTCTTCGCTCAGGTTGAGTACCGTGCCGGCGGTGGGCACGCTGTCCCAGGCACCACCGGAAACGCCGTCCAGCTGAAAGCTGGAGAGTTCAAGCACCCAGACGCCTGGCAGGTGCCTGGGTTGCTCGGGTTCGATGGGTGGGGGCTCCAGTTGGACAGGTCCCTCCTCTTCTGCGATGGACTCGACAGGCTCTTCGGAGTGGGCGTCTTCAACGGCCCTCTCGGCCCTGTCTTCCTCTGTCTCGTCGGGCGATGCGTCCGACAGAAGATCTGCGTCCGCTTTTTCGGGCGCCTGTGCGGATGAGGCCTGATCCCGTTGCCCATCTTCGTCAGGCTGAACGGCGGTGGCTGTCTCCTCGGCAGCGTTCGCGTCCTCTTCGGCCTGGGCAATCACTTCCTTGTCGATGGCGGCAGACAGCACGTCGAGCAGACTGGGACCGATGTTGCCAGCAGTGGCCACCTGTACGCCCGCGCGCTGCAACAGCAGGCTGGTCAGGGCCGTCACAGTGGTCTTGCCATTCGTGCCTGTGACGGCCAGCACCTTGGGCCGATAGGGCAGGCGCTCTCGCTGGGACAGGCCCTGCAGCGCCTGGGCAAACAGGTCGAGTTCGCCCACGACGGGCACACCCCGGACCGCGGCCCACTCACGCACTGCGTTTAACTGGGCGGGCGCCAGGCCCGGGCTACGCGCCACCAATGTCCATTCGCCACGGGCCAGCAAGCTCTCATCCAAAGCACCCGACACGAAGTTGGCTTGCGGGCATCCGCTGGCCAAGGCTTCAAGCTGGGGCGGTTGCTCGCGGGTGTCGGCCACCGTCACGCGCGCACCCTGCCGCAAGCACCAGCGCGCCATGGCCAGGCCGGAAAGGCCCAGGCCCAGAACAAGCACGTGTTGGTCTTGGAGGTGGTTCATCGCAACTTCAGGGTGGACAGGCCCACCAGACACAGGAGCATGGTGATGATCCAGAAACGCACGACAACTTGCGTTTCTTTCCAGCCCTTTTTCTCGAAATGGTGGTGCAGCGGTGCCATCTGGAACAATCGGCGGCCCTGACCATAGCGGCGCTTGGTGTACTTGAAGTAGGTCACCTGCAACATGACAGAGAGCGCCTCCACCACAAAGATGCCGCCCATGATGGCGAGCACGATTTCCTGGCGCACGATGACTGCGATCGTGCCCAGCGCGCCACCCAGTGCGAGCGCACCCACATCACCCATGAACACCTGCGCCGGATGGGTGTTGAACCAGAGGAACGCCAGGCCTGCGCCCGCCATGGCGGCACAGAAGATCAGCAGTTCGCCCGCGCCCGGAATGTGCGGCACCAGCAAGTAGCGTGAGAACACGGCATTGCCCGTCACATAGGCGAAGATGCCGAGCGCCGAACCCACCATCACCACCGGCATGATGGCCAGGCCGTCCAGGCCGTCGGTAAGGTTGACAGCGTTGCTGGAGCCGACGATGACGAGGTAGGTCATGACCACGAAACCGAACACACCCAGCGGGTAGCTGATCTCCTTGAAGAAGGGCACCATCAGACCAGCCTGGGGTGGCAGGTCCACCGTGAAGCCCGAGGCCACCCAGTTGTAGGCCAGTTGCAGCACGCGCAGGTTGCTGGTCTCGGAAACGCTGAACACCAGGTAAAACGCCGCCACCAGCCCGATCACCGACTGCCAGAAGTACTTCTCGCGCGAACGCATGCCTTCCGGGTCCTTGTGCACGACCTTGCGCCAGTCGTCTGCCCAGCCGATGGCACCAAAACCCAGGGTCACCACCAACACGATCCAGACAAAACGGTTCGACAGGTCGAACCAGAGCAGCGTCGACAAGGCGATGGAAAAAAGAATGAGAACCCCACCCATGGTGGGCGTGCCACCCTTGCTGATGTGGGTCTGCATCGCGTATTCGCGAATGGGTTGTCCGATCTTGAGCGCGGCGAGGCGACGAATCACGAACGGCCCGGCCACCAGCCCCACCAGCAGCGCCGTCATGGCCGCCATCACGGCGCGAAACGTCAGGTACTGGAACACACGCAGAAAACCGAATTCGGGCGAGATGGTCTGAAGCCAGGAGGACAGACTAAGCAGCATGGGATTCGTCCTTGTTGTTGTGGGTGTCGACAGCCACGTTCACCGCCGCAATGGCCTGGACCACCCGCTCCATCCCCATGAACCTCGACCCTTTGACCAACACGCTGCGCAGAGCCGATGAGCCAGCACCTGGCTGCATCAAGGCGACCACATGCGCCACCAGTTGAGGCACATCCACCCAATGCGTCGGAGCCGGTTCGCCATCGGCCTTCAAGGCCAACGCGGCCTGCGCCATCCAGTCGCCCGTCACCTGTACGTTGTCCACGCCGCGCGACGTGGCGTACCTCAGCACTTCCATGTGAAAGTTCAGACCCTGGTCGCCCACCTCACCCATGTCACCCAGCACCAGCAGGCGCGGGGCAGGCAGCTCGGCCAGCACATCCACCGCCGCGCGCATGGAATCCGGGTTTGCGTTGTAGGTGTCGTCGACCAAAGTCAATGCCCCGGCGGGCAGCTGCAGCGACAGTGCGCGCGAGCGGCCACCCACAGGTTCAAAGGCGCTCAAGCCCTGGGCAATGGTGGGCAGTTCGACGCCCGCTGCCAAAGCGCAGGCCGCGGCGGCCAGTGCGTTGCGCACGTTGTGCCTTCCTGCGACACGCAGCCGGCATGCCTGCACCTGGCCCCTGGTCGCGATCGAGAGTTGCCATGCGCCCTCTTCCCAAACCGCGCTTTGCAACTGCACATCGGCCGCCGCATCGTTGTCGCTGAACGTGAGGGTGCGCCGCACACCGGCCAGTTCGCGCCAAAGGGGCGTGAACGCGTCGTCGGAAGGAAAAACCGCCACACCATGGGTGGGCAGAGAAGACAACACACTTCCATTTTCCCGGGCCACGGCTTGCACGCTGGACATGAATTCCAGATGCTCGCGTTGGGCATTGTTGACCAGGGCCACGGTGGGTTGCGCAATGGCCGCGAGTTCGGCGATTTCTCCCGGGTGATTCATGCCCAGCTCGACGACCGACAAGCGATGCGCTTTGGTGAGTCGCAGCAGCGTGAGAGGCACACCGATGTCGTTGTTGAAGTTGCCTTGCGTGGCGTGCGCAGCATCGCCTGCGGCCGCTCGCAAGATGGCGGCGATCATCTGCGTGACGGTGGTCTTGCCGTTGCTGCCCGTCACAGCAATCAGAGGCAGCGGAAACTGGGCACGCCACAGCCGGGCCAGTTCACCCAGCGCGCGGCGCGTATCGGGTACTTCCACACCAGGCAGACCGGCGCTGGCGAGCCCACCATGCGCCAGCGCCGCCACCGCACCGGCGGCCTTCGCCTGGGGGAGAAAATCGTGCGCATCAAACCGCTCACCCTTGATCGCCACGAAAAGGTCACCAGCGCGCAAGCTGCGCGTGTCCGAATGCACCCGCGAAATGGCCACATCGGCCTGACCGACGGCATGCGCACCGGAGAGCTGCAACAGAAGCTGACCCATTGTGTTCACGCGTGGCTCCCATCGACCTGCTGAAGCCGGGCGGTCAGCCCCTGACGTGCGTGGCTCAAGTCAGAAAACGGACGTTTGATGCCCTGTACGTCTTGGTAATCCTCGTGTCCTTTGCCCGCCACAAGCACCACGTCCTGCGGGCGTGCCTGAGTCACGGCATATGCGATGGCCTTTGCGCGATCGACCATCAGCGTGGCGGCTGTAGGGTGGGTGAGCCCTGCGGCCATGTCCTGCAGAATTCCTTCGGGATTCTCGGTGCGCGGGTTGTCGCTGGTCAGCACCACGTGCTGCGCATCGCGCTCTGCCACCGCCGCCATCAGCGGGCGCTTGCTTCGGTCTCGGTCGCCGCCGCAGCCGACCACGACCCATAGCGCTCCATCCCGTTGCTTCACCACAGGCTGGAGCGCCTGCAAGGCTTTTTCAAGCGCATCGGGGGTGTGGGCATAGTCCACCAGTACCCAGGGCACCAATGAGGCGTCACCCTGCGCCGGCTCCACAGGTTGCATGCGCCCTGGCACCGGCGAGAGCACTGTACAGGCCTCTACCGCATGGACCAAAGACACGCCCAGTGCGCGGGCCGAAGCGAGCACACCCAGCAGATTGGACACGTTGTACTCGCCAACCACCGGCAGGCTCAACGGATGCGCAGCAAGCTCCTTGCCCGCAGCATCCCGCTCGACCACTTCCCACCGCATGCCATGGCTGGTGTGTACCAGGTGCCGTCCAACCAGTCTGGCTGTGTTTGCGACAGGCCCAGTACCGACAGCGATGGTACACAAATCCGGGTCGCGCCCGCTCAGCGCGGCGGCCAGTTCCCTGCCCCGGACATCGTCCAGGTTCACCACCGCAGCAGCGAGGCCAGGCCAATCAAATAACATAGCTTTGGCCGCCCAGTAGCTGGGCATGTCGCCATGGAAGTCGAGGTGGTCCTGGGTGAA
>JAABRN010000098.1 GCA_011390855.1 Hydrogenophaga sp.
CCGCCGGCAGCGTGAGGGCGATACCCAGGCTGAAGGCCAGTCCCACCAATCCTTTGTCGAAGCCGGTGATGTAGCTGCCCAGCATCCACCCCTGCGCGCTGCTGGCCAGCAGCGAGCCTGCGAAAAACGCCCGGTTCCAGAACGTCTTGTATTGAAGCGGTGCTTTCACCCGGAAGTCGAACGCCACACCGCGCAAGATCAGCCCGACCAGCATCACCGCCACCGGCAGGTACAGCGCCTGCAGCACCAGTCCGTGGGCAAACGGAAACGCCACCAGCAACACGCCCACGCCCAGCACCAGCCAGGTCTCGTTGGCGTCCCAGAAGGGGCCGATGCTGGCAATCATGGTGTCTTTCTGCGCTTCATCAGCCAGCGGCAGCAGCAGGCCCACGCCAAGGTCGTAGCCGTCGAGCACCACATAGGCGAGAAGGGAAAGGCCCATCACGGCCATAAAAATCAGGGGCAGCCATTCGGCCCAGGTCATGTTCATGAGATCGCTCCTTGTGCCTCAGTCAGACGCCGGCTTTGCCGAGTGCAGATTCGCGTCCTGGCAAAGGCGCGTGCTTGAACGGGTTTTCCGCCATGTACTTGAGCACCCCTATATAGGTGACCAACAGCAGCGCATAAACGATCAGGTAGGCAGTGAGGGTGAGCGCAATCATGGACGGGGCGATCTGTGTGCCCACCTCGCTGGTGCGCAGCAGACCGAACACCACGTAAGGCTGACGACCGATTTCAGTCACATACCAGCCAGAGAGGGTGGCCACCCAGCCCGAGAAGGTCATGCCCGCGAGCACATACAGCAGGGGTCGGGGGAGTTGCACCTTGCCGCTCGCGCTCTGACCGCGCCGGCGCCACAACTGCCAGGCGGTGAACCAGGCCACGACCAGCATGAGTGTGCCCACGCCCACCATCACCCGGAACGCCCAGAACACCGGCGCCACGGGCGGGTGCGCGTCGGGGAATTCATTGATCCCCTTGACCTCGCCGTTGAGATCGTGGGTGAGGATCAGGCTGGCGAGTTTGGGAATCTTGATCGCGTAGTGGGTCGTACCAGCGGCCTCGTCCGGAATCCCGAAAAGGGTCAGGGGTGCGCCGGATTCCGTTTCCCAGATGCCTTCCATGGCCGCCACCTTGGCGGGCTGATGCTCCAACGTGTTCAGACCGTGCAGATCGCCAGCGAAGAACTGGATCGGTATCACCACGGCAGCAGCAACCAGGGCGCTGCGCATGGCCTTGTGGGTGCCAGCGGTCGCGCTGCCCTTGATGAGCTGCCACGCGCACAAGCCAGCGATCAGGAATGACGCGGTGAGCGCAGAAGCCAGCAGTTTGTGGGCCAGTCGGTAGGGGAACGATGGGTTGAAAATGACGGCCAACCAGTCGGTGGGGATGAACTGACCGTTCACGATTTCAAAGCCGGCGGGCGTGTGCATCCATGAATTCAGGCTCAAAATCCAGAACGCCGACATCGTGGTGCCAAAGGCCACAAGGAATGTGGCGATCAGATGCACACGTTCAGATACCCGTCCGCGACCGAACAGCATGATGCCGAGGAAGCTGGCCTCAAGGAAAAACGCAGTGAGCACCTCGTAACCCAGCAGCGGGCCGGAGATGTTGCCGGTCCGCTCCATGAAGCCAGGCCAGTTGGTCCCGAACTGGAAGCTCATGACAATGCCCGACACCACGCCCAGGGCGAATGTCAGTGCAAACACCTTGGTCCAGAAGTAGTAGGCCTCTTCCCAGGCCGGATCGCGCGTCTTGATGAAGCGCAGCCGGAAGAAGAGCAGGAACCAGCACAGCGCGATCGTGATGGTGGGAAACAGGATATGAAAACTGATGTTGGCGGCGAACTGGATTCGCGACAGGATCAGGGCGTCCATGGTGTTTTTCCGGTAGGCGGGTCAGGGGATCAGGCGGCGGCTTGTGGCGGGTCTGGCGGAGGGTCAGCGCGTTTGGGTGACTTGCCGGTGAGGCGGTCTTTCAGTTCCAGCACGCGAGTGACCCTGGTGCCCATGCCCATGAGCTGCATGGCCGTTTCTGGTGCAAGCTTTTGCACGTCGTCGAACCACGTCATGAGGCGGTCGATGAGGTCGTGCATTTCGCGCATGCGGTCCTGTGCATGGCGTTCGGCTTCGGTGGTGGGTTGCTCCAGCAAGGCGGTGCGCAACATCGACAACGTGGGTTCGACCTCGCGCCGCCGCCGTTCTTCGGCCAGCACGCGGAAGATCTCCCATACATCGGCCGGCGATTCGAAGTACTCGCGTCGGTCCCCCGGATGGTGGCGCAAGCGCACCAGTCGCCAGGCCTGCAGCTCTTTCAGGCCCATGCTCACATTGGAGCGTGAGAACGCCAAAGTCTCGGCGATTTCATCGGCGTTGAGCGCACGCGACGAAATGAAGAGCAGGGCATAGATCTGACCGACGGTGCGGTTGATGCCCCATCGACTGCCCATTTCGCCAAAGTGGGCCACAAACTCGCGGTTCAGGGGAGGGAGGTGGTCTTGAAGTGACATGCAGGAACTGTAGTCAGTTCAAACTGAGTTTTCAGGAATTACTGAAATTACATGAACGGATGTGAGGGTATTCCCGTACGTGGGTGCGCTGACGGCTGGCAGGGGCGGGCCTGCCGGCGGACGGCGAAATCGGTTTGGCTCTGTCGGACCTCCCTACAATCACTGCCCATGAGCATCAAAAGCGACAAATGGATTCGGCGCATGGCCGAGCAGCACGGCCTGATCGAACCCTTCGAGCCTGGACAGGTGCGCGAGGTGGACGGCAAGCGCGTCATCAGCTACGGCACCAGCAGCTATGGGTACGACATCCGCTGCGCCCCTGAATTCAAGGTGTTCACCAACATCCACAGCACAGTGGTGGACCCGAAGAATTTCGACGAAAAGAGCTTCGTTGACTTCCACGGCGACTACTGCATCATCCCGCCCAACAGCTTCGCGCTGGCGCGCACGATGGAGTACTTCCGCATCCCGCGCAACGTGCTCACGATCTGCCTGGGCAAGAGCACCTACGCGCGCTGCGGCATCATCGTCAATGTCACGCCCTTCGAGCCCGAATGGGAAGGCTTTGTGACGCTGGAATTCAGCAACACCACACCGCTGCCGGCCAAGATCTACGCGGGAGAGGGCTGCGCCCAGGTGCTGTTCTTTGAAAGCGACGAAGTCTGCGAGACCAGCTACCGTGACCGCGGCGGCAAGTACCAGGGTCAGGTAGGGGTCACGTTACCCAAAGCCTGATGAGATCCTAGGCGCAGGCCCACAGGCGCCCGGCCGCGCTGGTTTTGCTGCGAACGGCACGGTGTGACTGCGTCCGTCATCCAACCCCGAGGAACCAGATCATGAAGTGGGAAAAAAACCGCCAGTCCGACCAGGTGGAAGACCGCCGTTCCCAGCCGGGTGGTGGCGGTGGCATGTTCGGTGGCGGCGGGGGGCGTCGCACTGGCGGCCGCAATATCGGTCTGGGCACCATCGTGGTGGCGCTGGTCGCTGGCTGGATCTTCGGCATCAATCCCATCACCATCCTGGGTGCGCTCAGTGGTGGTGGCGATCTGATGGCACCCACCCAGACGCAGACCCGGCCAGCCCCTGGCCCCGCCCCGGCACCCACCGACGACATGGGTCGCTTCGTGGCCGCCGTGCTGGGCGGCACGGAAGACGTCTGGGGTCAGGTTTTCAAGGACGGTGGTGCCCAATACCGCAAGCCGCGGCTGGTGCTGTTTCGGGGTGCCACGCCCACGGCCTGCGGCACGGGGCAGTCGGCCATGGGCCCGTTTTATTGCCCCGGTGACGAAAAGGTCTACATCGACCTGAGCTTCTACGACACCCTGCGCAGCCAGCTGGGTGCGCCGGGCGATTTTGCACAAGCGTATGTGATCGCCCACGAGGTGGGGCACCATGTGCAGAACCTCATGGGCATCACAGGCCAGATGGACCAGATGCGCGGCCGCGTCAGCCAACGTGAGTACAACGCGCTGAGCGTGCGCCTGGAGCTGCAGGCCGACTGTTTTGCCGGTATCTGGGCCCACCACAACCACAAGTCACAGGCCATTCTGGAACCTGGCGACGTGGAAGAAGCGCTCAACGCCGCCGCCGCCATTGGCGACGACGCCCTGCAGCGCAAGAGCCAGGGACAGATCGTGCCCGACAGTTTCACCCACGGCACAAGTGCGCAACGCCAGCGCTGGTTCAACACCGGCTTGCAGACGGGCAGCGTGGGGGCTTGTGACACGTTCAAGGCAAGGGAGTTGTGACCCCCGCGCGCCGCGAAGACGACACCCCCTGCGCCGCCTTCGGCGTCACCTCCCAGGGAGCGGCACAGGCGGCCCGGCAGAGGCGGTTCCGCGATGCCCTGGACAGGGTAGGGCACGTGCTATCGGAGTTTTTCTTCAAAAAGTCGTCAAAGTGAGACAATATCAGGCTAACTTTGAAGCCAATGACCCAATCTTTCTCTGAACTTTCCCTCTCTCCGTCGCTTGAGAAGGCCGTGGCCGAAATGGGCTACGAGAACATGACGCCGATCCAGGCGCAAGCGATTCCTGTGGTGCTGCAAGGCCGTGATGTGATGGGCGCTGCCCAGACCGGTACCGGCAAAACGGCCGCTTTCACCCTGCCATTGCTGCAGCGGATGATGAAGCACGAAAACGCGTCCACCTCCCCGGCCCGCCATCCTGTGCGTGCCCTGGTGCTGCTTCCCACCCGTGAACTGGCCGATCAGGTGGCCGAGCAGGTCAAGCTCTACGCCAAATACACGAACCTGCGCAGCATGGTGGTGTTTGGCGGCATGGACATGAAGCCCCAGACCGCCGAGCTCAAAAAAGGTGTTGAAGTGCTGGTGGCCACACCGGGTCGTTTGCTCGATCACATCGAGGCCAAGAATTGCGTGCTCAACCAGGTTGAGTACGTGGTGCTTGACGAAGCCGACCGCATGCTC
>JAABRN010000099.1 GCA_011390855.1 Hydrogenophaga sp.
TGCGTGACCTGTTCCTGCAGCGGGAGGCCTTTGATGCCTGGGCGGTGCGCTGGCGCGATCGCCTGGTGGATCCATCTGCCTTCGATGCCGAACTCACGGCCACTGCCATGCGCGAGGTCAATCCACGGATCGTGCTGCGCAACCATCTGGCACAGGTGGCGATCGAGCTCGCGCAAAAGGGCGATTTCAGCGAGGTGGACCGGCTGGTGAGGGCCCTGGCCGCACCGTTCGACGAACGCGAAGGTGAAACCGATCTTGAGGATTTCCCGCCCGAGTGGGCGAGCCAGATCGAGATCAGCTGTTCATCTTGAGAAGCGCCCCCGCCGCAGTATTTGGAATGCACCCCCGCCGCGCTTCGCGCGACTCCTTCAAGGGGGCAATGCCTGTGGCCCGGCAAAGCCGGTCCCACGGCATTTCTGGATGGGGCATTTCGCGCCGGACTGCGGTCGTGGTGCAATGATTCTTTGAAAGGACAAACCGTGGACTTCCCGATCAAGAAAACCGATGCCGAATGGCGTGAAATACTGGCGGCCAAGGGTGCCGAGCCTGTGGCCTTTGAGGTCACACGGCGCGCCCATACCGAACGTCCGTTCACGGGCAAATACGAAACGGTCTGGGCCGATGGCAGCTACCACTGCGTGTGTTGTGGCAACCATCTGTTCGACGCTGGCACCAAGTTCGACGCTGGCTGTGGCTGGCCGAGTTTCTGGAAGGCGATTCCTGGTGCCATCACCGAAATCACCGATCGCAGCCACGGCATGGTGCGGGTGGAGACGGTGTGCAGCCAGTGCGGAGGCCACCTGGGTCATGTGTTCGAAGATGGCCCGGCGCCCAGCGGTCTGCGTTACTGCATGAACTCCGCCTCGCTGGAGCACACGCCCACAGCAGGCGACGACTGAAAGAGCCAGTCAGAGGCTCGTGGTCCAGGCCACGAAGGCCCCGATACCGGTGCCCAGCGCCAGCCCGGCGATCACGTCAGATGGGAAATGGGCGCCGGCGTACACACGGGCCCAGCCGGTTGCCAGGGTGATCGCGAACACGCCACCCAGCACCCACAAGGGGGCACCCAGAGCCAGCAGAAACCCGAACACACACCCCATCACGGTGGCGTGCGTGCTGGGAAAGCCGGCTCGCAGGCTGTGCTTGAGGTGGTTGGGGCTCAGGCCCACCGCAAAAGGGCGCGCCGACTGCCAGCGTGCCGATGTCTTCTTGCTGAGCAGTTGCACTGCGCCGCCGGTCAACACAGCGTGAAAGGCCGCGCTGAGCGCGTCCATGCCTTGCATGGCCCAGAGTGCCAGCACTGCGGTGAGCGGCACCCAGCTCCAGTGCGAAATCCCTTTGGCCACGGCCAGCCAGGCGGGCGACACCGCGTGCCCGGCGCCCATCCAGGCAAATACCCGGGCGTCGTGCCGACGCCATGCGGGCAGGCTTTCAGAAGCCGGGGCGTGAGATGAATCGGTGGACATGGCTGACGATGGAAACGGTCAATGGAAGCACGCGCCGACGGCGCCGCCGCATGGTACACGAGCACCCTCAGGCTTCAGCACCGGGTGTGCTTTGCTGGGCTCGCAGCGGGGATTGTGCAAGCCCGTCGTCCCGCTGCACCGGCGATGCCTGAGCCAGCGCCATCCACACGTGCAGCGGCAGACGGGACATGGCCCGCCGGGGGGCCTCCCGCAGCACCTCCATCCGGCCTTCGCGGGCAACCATCACCCCGCATTCGGGTGGCACGTCGTCCGTCCCGCCCACCGGGCGCCCTTTCGCGTCCAGCCCCAGCACATACCAGCAAGCCCCCGCCATACCCAGGTAGGCGGCGCGTTTGGCCGGTTTTTTCAGATCGCCCAGCAAGTCGGCGCGGCTGACCTTGATCTCGTGCACCACCGGCTCCAGATAGGCCTCCACCGAGCTGCGCCGGATCGAGAACACGTCTGGGCAGGCCATGCACCACGCGTGGTCGGGCAAGGTCTGCAAGGTGTCGGTTTCGTGTTCGAAGGCGCTCGCCTGCAGGGGTGCGATGGTCGGTGCCGTCGCAGCGGCGGTGTCCACCTGCAACAACGCCCGAGGCAGTGGCACGCGCAGTGCAAGTCCACGCCAGGCCAGGCGCCCGGCCCGCGCCATGGACAGGGCCACCTGTTCCACCAGCGCTTCGTGCGGGCTTCGCGCCGCCTGATTTCGGGCAAAGGCTTTCGCCAGCGTGTGGATGCCGGCGTCGGTCAGGCGCAGGGTTTCATGACCTTCCGCCGAAAACATGCGCTGCACCTGGCCGGCGGCAATCAACTCGATCTCCAGCGTGTCCTGACAAGGCCAGCCGGCGGAGCGGTAGATTTCGCGCAAGCGCTGGTGGTGGCGCCGGTTCAGGGTGGGCTCGATCGGGTCCATGAGCTGACTATATATCCAGTACCATGTGCGTCACCATGTCTGTGGCACCACCTGACGAACTGCTGCCCATCACCGAGGGTGCCGATGCGCCCCTGGGCGAAGTGGCGGTGCGCACCTTGTGCGGTTTCGCCGCTCGCGCGGGTGATCTCGATTTGCGTTTTTCTGCTTCACCCAGTGGACAGGAAGGCGTGGCCGGCCACGGCACGGTGGCCGCGCGGCGCGGACCGGCCTACCAGCGTGAACTGCCCTTGTCTGCAACCTGGCAGGGGCTGCGCGTGCAGGGCCGTGCCGATGGCTTTGACAGCGAGGCGCTGCTGCTCGAAGAAATCAAGACCCACCGCGGTGACGCGGCGCGCATCAAACCAGCGCAGCACGCACTGCACTGGGCGCAGGCCCGGGTGTACGGCTGGATGATTTGCGAAAAGCTCAGCCTGGCCGAACTCGACATCGCTCTGGTCTACTTCCATATCGACACCGGCGTTGAGACACCCTTGCTGCAGCACCACCGGGCCGATGAACTGCGCGCCCACTTTGAAACCCTGTGTGAACGTTACATCGCCTGGGCGCGCAGCGAGGCGCTGCACCGCACCCGGCGTGACACGGCGTTACGTGCCTTGTCCTTCCCGTTCCCATCTTTCCGGGTGGGTCAGCGCCCGCTGGCCGTAGCGGTCTACCGCCACCATGGCGCTGCGCGCACACTGCTGGCACAAGCCCCCACCGGCATCGGCAAAACCGTGGCCACGCTGTTTGCCGCACTCAAGGCAGCACCCGCCGCGTGCACCGACCAGTTGCTTTACCTCACTGCCAAAACCACAGGCCGAAGCCTGGCGCTGGACGGACTGCGTCGCCTCGGCATGGCAACACCCGGGTCAACCGTGCGCGTGCTTGAACGCGTGGCGCGCGACAAAGCCTGCGAACACCCCGACAAGGCCTGCCATGGTGAATCCTGCCCGCTCGCACGCGGGTTTTACGATCGCCTGCCCGCCGCCAGGGAAGACGCGGCCCGCACCGGCTGGCTCGACCAGGCAGGCTTGCGCCACATCGCCCTGCACCACCAGGTATGCCCCTACTACCTGGGCCAGGAGATGCTGCGCTGGAGCGACGTGGTGGTGGGCGACTACAACCACTTCTTCGACCTCCATGCCCACGCCTGGACCCTGGCAGTGGACGAAAACCGACGGGTGGGTCTGCTGGTAGACGAAGCGCACAACCTGGTTGAGCGCGCGCGCCAGATGTATTCGGCCGAACTTCACCCCGCCTCGCTCGCCGCCCTGCGCCAGAGCCCACCGTCAGGCCTGGGTGCATCACTGGACCGGCTCCACCGTGCCTGGGGAAATGTGGCCATCGCTTGCGGCGCTGAACATGCCCTGCTCGATGAGCTGCCCGACGGCTGGGTCACTGCCCTGCAACAGCACAGTGCCGACCTCACCGAGTATCTGGCCCGAGCCGATGAAGCCTCGCATCCGGTGGATCCGAGAGTGCAGGCGTGGTTGTTTGAGGTGCTGGGCTTTCTGCGCGTGGCAGAGCGTTTCGCTGACCACTCTGTGGTGGAACTCACACCCACGCCAACCACCGGTCGGGCACGCAAGCCCCGGGTAGCGATCGGCATTCGCAACCTGGTGCCTGGCCCGATGCTGGCCGCACGATGGAGCGCAGCACAAGGGGTCACGCTGTTCTCGGCCACGCTCACGCCCATGGACTACGTGGTGGATATGCTTGGCCTGCCCGATGACACGACCCGACTGGACGTGCCCTCGCCTTTCTCCACCGATCAACTCGCGGTGCGCGTGGCGCCGCACATCTCCACCCGCTGGCGCGACCGCACAGATTCGCTCGATGAGCTGGTGGCGGTGATCGCCACCCAGTACCAGCAACAGCCAGGCAACTACCTCGCCTTCTTCAGCAGTTTCGACTACCTGCAACAGGCGCTGGCTCGCCTGCAGTCGCTATACCCGTCGCTGCCGGTCTGGGTGCAGTCGCGCGCCATGGGCGAGCCCGAGCGGGAAGCCTTTGTTGCGCGTTTCACCGATACCGGGCAAGGCATCGGCTTTGCGGTGCTCGGCGGCGCCTTTGGCGAAGGCATCGACCTGCCCGGCCGGCGGCTGGTGGGCGCGTTCATTGCCACGCTGGGCATGCCACAGGTCAACGCCTACAACGAGCTCCTCAAGGCCATGCTGCAGGCACGCTTCGGTCGGGGTCACGACTACACCTACCTCTA
>JAABRN010000100.1 GCA_011390855.1 Hydrogenophaga sp.
ACGCTGGGCATGCCGCAGGTGAACCCGCTCAACGAACACCTTCGCCAACGGCTGCAGCGCCAGTTTGGGCGTGGCTACGACTACGCCTACCAGTCTCCCGGTCTGCAAAAGGTGGTGCAGGCCGCCGGCCGCGTGATCCGCAGCGAGCAGGACCTCGGTACCGTTTGGCTGCTGGACGATCGCTATGCCCGCAACGAGGTGCGGCGTCTGCTGCCGCCTTGGTGGCGGGTGGACGTGAGGCGC
>JAABRN010000101.1 GCA_011390855.1 Hydrogenophaga sp.
ACCCCTTGAGCAGCGGTATGCTGGAACAGGCAGTACACCACCTGCTCGGGTGTGAGCGTTTCCTGCTTGCCATACAGCGCGGCAATGTCGGCCACCATCTGCCGCTGCATTTTCCAGACGCCCATCATCTCGGGCAGGATGGTCAGCCAGCACAGCACACCGGGCGGCAGTGCCAGAGCACCGGCCGCCAGCGCCGCTTTGGCTGCGGTGGCGTTGGCCCGTTTGCGTGCGTCTTCCAGGGGAGTGGTGCTGGGGCGCTCTTTTGACCTGGGCACCTTGCCCATCACGGACAGCACGGCCTTGGCGATGAGGCCGGGTGGAGAGTCGGCGGCTGGGTTGCTGTGCTGGGTGTTTTTGCGCTTGGCGGGCATGGAAACTCCTGGTGAGGATGGTCACGCCTAATCCTCCATCGCACGTGGGGGTCGTGCGCGTGACAAGGTGAAGTGTGCCTTCGATCGACCCACCAATGAAGGCGTGGTCGACGCGTATCGGGAAGGGCGCGTTTGTGTGCGGGTAAGCCGTTTGATCCGAGGTGTACCCATAATCGGTGTCATCTTCGCCCCACCATGTGCACGCCATGAACCCCACCGCAGCTTTTTATCCCATTGGCATCCCTGGTCAAGCCTGGGGTGTTGCCGAACTTGTCGAATGGCGTTCCCGACAGGTGAAACAACGCAGCTACGCAGATGATGTGCTCAGCGTCATTGACACCTTGCGCTCGCGCTTTGATGTGATGGCCTATGGGAAGGTGCAGTACGAAGGTGAAAGCTATCCCTTGCAGGTCATTCGTTCGCGAAACTGGCAGCCCGGGAGGCCTTGCGTGCTGGTCACCGGCGGGGTGCATGGCTATGAGACCAGTGGCGTGCATGGCGCGCTGCGTTTTGTCGATCAGTGGGCCGAGCCGCTCGGAGATGATGTCAACCTGCTGGTGGCCCCTTGCGTGAGCCCATGGGCCTATGAGCGCATCCACCGCTGGAATTTTGATGCCATGGATCCCAACCGGTCGTTTCGCGATCCCAGCCCGGCACAAGAGTCTGCTGCGCTCATGCAGCTCATCGCGCCGCTGGCGGGTAGGTTCACCGCTCACATCGACCTGCACGAAACCACCGATACCGACGAGTCCGAGTACCGCCCGGCGCTGGCTGCGCGCGACGGCAAGCCCTTTGAGCCCGGCACGATTCCTGACGGGTTTTATCTGGTGGACGATACGGAGAATCCGCAGCCCGCATTTCAGCAAACCATCATCGCTGCGGTTCAACGGATCACCCACATCGCACCCGCCGACAGCGATGGCCACATCATCGGCTCACCCATGGTGGCACCCGGCGTCATTTGCTATCCATTCAAAAGCCTCGGCCTGTGCGCCGGGGTGACTGGCGCGCGCTACACCACCACCACCGAGGTCTACCCCGACAGCGCCAACGCCACGCCTGAACAATGCATCTCTGCGCAGGTGGAAGCGGTGCGTGCAGCGATCGGCCATGTGGTTGCAGCGCGAGACAACACCCCAGACATGTTGTGACGTGCCCATGGCCCTGCTTGTCCAGAGCCGAATACCAGCGGTGTAGGATGTAAAGCCTCTTTAGCTCGAACAAGGTAACGAGGCAATGAATCGTCCCACTTCCTGGCTCCCGGCATTCTTTGTTGCGCTGACGGTTTTGTTCTTCGCGGGCTTTTTCGGCTGGCGGTATTACCAGTCCACACAGGTGCCTGCAGCGGCAGCGGCACCTGCCGAGCCTGCGCCTGGTGCGCCGCCCGCAGCCGAAGCCTCGCCCCCAGCTCCACCGGAGGCAGATGCGGCCGCCAGCATCGAGCATCCTGTCGAAGAGATGGCCATCGAGACCGAGACCGAAAGCGAGCCCGCCCCGCTGCCCGAACTCGACGAGTCTGACGATCATGTCAACGAACGGCTCGCCGGTCTGGTCGGTCAGCGCAACGTGCTCACCTTCCTGCAGCTGGACGGCTTCGTCAGGCGCGTGGTGGCCACCGTGGACAACCTGCCGCGACAGCAAGCCCCATCGGCGGTCTGGCCTGTCAACCCCTCACCTCAGCGCTTCACCACACTGAAGGAAGAAGGGGGACAGGAAATCATCCACCCCGACAACAGCCAGCGTTATGTGCCTTTCGTTCGCATGGTGGAAGCGGTGGACACGGCCAAGGCCGTGGTGGTGTACCGCAGTCTCTACCCCCTGTTTCAGCAGGCCTATGAAGAACTGGGTTTCCCCAATCGCTACTTCAACGACCGTGTGGTTCAAGTGCTAGACCACCTGATCGCCACCCCGGTGCAGACAGCTCCATTGGCCCTCACACTGGTGGAAGTGAGAGGCGACGTGCCATCCACCCGACCTTGGGTGCGCTATGAATTCGCCGACCCGGCGCTGGAGTCCCTGTCGGCAGGGCGCAAGATTTTGCTGCGTACCGGCCCTGACAACCACCAGCGGCTACGGGCCAAGCTCGTGGACCTCCGTGAGCGAGTGGCCCGCAGGTAGATCCCTCTGTCCACGGCCGTGTCGCGTGCTGTGCTCCATTGACCTCCCCCGCGCGGCCCCCCCATGAAAACCTTTCAGTGTTCCCATTGCCATAGCCTGATCTTTTTCAATGATCTCGTCTGCCTGAGCTGTCAGCACGCCCTCGGATTTGAGCCGAAGAGCCTGACCCTGCTTGCCGTCGCACCGGCACCTGGGCAGGCCGCGGAGGGAGACACCCAGACGCCAGGGGCACCCGACCTCTGGCAAGTGGTGGGTGATGCCAGTGCAGAGCAGACCTTGCCGCCAGGCGCATTCCGTTTCTGTCGCAATCACACCGACCACCAGGCCTGCAACTTTCTTGTGGCCGAAGATGACCCGGAAGCCTACTGCGTGTCTTGCCGCCAGACCCGCGTCATTCCCAATCTCGACATGCCTGGCAACCTGCAGCGCTGGGCCACCATCGAACACGCCAAGCGGCGACTTTTCTACACGCTTGCCAAGTTGGGGCTGGAAGACGCGGTGTCCGGCGGCGCTGGCGTGCGAACGCCCGTCTACGAGTTCCTGGAAGACATACCGGGTGAGCCGCCGGTCATGACCGGACACGATGACGGGCTGATCACAATCAACATCGCCGAAGCCGACGATGCCGAGCGCACCCGTCGCCGCATCGATCTGCACGAACCCTACCGCACGCTGCTTGGCCACCTTCGGCACGAGGTTGGGCACTACTTCTGGGATCAGTTCTTTCTGAACGACCCGGAGTCGCTGAGTGAGTGCCGCGATTTTTTTGGCGACGAAACCCTCGACTACGGCCAGGCGCTCCAGCAGCACTACCAGCAGCCAAGGCCCGACTGGCAAAGCGACTTTGTCAGCAGCTATGCCACCTCCCACCCCTGGGAAGACTGGGCCGAAACCTGGGCCCACTACCTGCACCTGCTCGACCTGCTGGAAACCGCAGCCAACTACCACATTGCATTCACCCTGCAGAGCCCTCAAGGCCCCATGTCGGTGCAATGCCTGGACCCCTATGCCGCGATAGCCGGCCTGGCTGCTCCGCAAGATGCCGATGCGCCGCCATCGGCAGGGCTGATCGAGTTGCTCCGCCAAGGCATGGGTGTTTCTCTGGTGCTCAACAGCCTCAACCGCAGCCTCGGGCAGGAGGACGCCTATCCCTTTGTGCTGTCCACGCCGGTGCTGAACAAACTGGCATTCGTGCACGAGATCGTGCAGCGCAAGCGGTCGCAGCTTGCCGTGGATTCAGCCTGAGTCACAACCATCTGCGGGACCGGGCCACGTGGTCTGGGCTACATTGGACTCATGCCAGCCAGCCCATCGTCACCAAACCCCGCTCCTGTTCGCAAGCCAACGATCCTCATCACCGGTTTCGACGCCTTTGGCGGCGCCGAAATCAATCCCAGCTGGTTGGCCGTGAAGGCATTGCACGGCCGCCAAATTCAGGGGCACAAGGTGGTGGCTGCGCGCTTGCCCACGGTGTACGGCGAGTCACTGAAGACCCTGAAGCAGCTCCTTCGTCTGCACCGGCCCGCGCTGGTGGTCTGCGTGGGACAGGCCGGTGGTCGGGCTGCCATTTCGTTGGAGCGCGTGGCCATCAACGTGGACGACGCGCCCATTGCAGACAACGCGGGCGCCCAACCTGTTGACGTGTCCGTGGTACCCGGTGCGCCGGTGGCCTATTTCAGTACGCTGCCCATCAAGGCCATGCTGGTGGCGCTGCAGCGTGAGGGTTTGCCAGTGGAGGTGTCACAGACAGCGGGCACCTTTGTCTGCAATCACGTGTTCTATGGGTTGATGCACACCCTCGCGAACCACCGTCTGTTGCGGCGCACCAGAGGAGGCTTCGTGCACGTGCCGTGGTTGCCCGAACAGGGCGCGCCGAACATGCCATTGGAAGACGTGGTGAAGGGCTTGCGAGTCGCACTGCGGTGCGCCGTTGCCGTTCATGGCCAGGCGGGCGGCGATGTGGGTGTGCAGGCAGGCGCCACGCATTGAGCGCGTTCACGCCAACTGTGCGCGGCGTTCGTGAACCGCCACGGCACGTGTGATCTCTGCGCCGAACAGGAATATCTGGGCCGAGACATACACCCAGACCAGCACAGCCACCAGTGAGCTGGCGGCGCCGTAGCCACCGTCCACGGCCGTGGTGCCGATGTACCAGCCAATCGCCCAGCGGCTCAGTGCAAACAACGCAGCCGTCACCGTCGCGCCGATCCAGACATGTCGCCAGGCCACGCTCACGCTGGGCAGAAACCGCAACAGCACAGCAAACAGGGCCGCGGAAAGGAGCGTGGAAATCACCAGCGCCAGCACGCGCATCACGCTGGGCCAGCCCATCAGGTGTTCTTGCCAGATCGG
>JAABRN010000102.1 GCA_011390855.1 Hydrogenophaga sp.
CTTCGCGCCACCCCCTCAAGGGGGCGACACCAGTCGTCCGGCAAAGCCGGCCCGACGGTATCTCTGGAATGGGGCACTTCGCTCCGGCGGGATCGGCGCACCCCCGCTTCGCTTCTCCTGGGTGGCGCTCAGGCACCACGGAAAACTGACATGGCCAAGAAAGCCCCCCGGCGCACGGCCGAACGCATTCTGGAAGTCACGCTGGAGCTGTTCAACCGCTTCGGCGAACCCAATGTTTCCACCACGCTGATTTCGGCCGAGCTTGGCATCAGCCCGGGCAACCTCTACTACCACTACCCGGCCAAAGACGAGCTGATCAACAGCCTGTTCGAACGGTACGAGCGGTCATTGGGCGAGCTGCTCAATGCCAGCGACAACGTGCGCAATGTCGAAGATGCCTGGTTCTTCCTGCACTCGCTGTTCGAGATCATCTGGAACTACCGCTTCCTCTACCGCGACCTGAACGACCTGCTCTCCAAAAACCGCCTGCTGGAAACGCATTTCCAGACGGTTCTGAAAAACAAGACACGTGCCATCCGGCTCATGCTCGCGGGCATGAGCCGCGGTGGTGCGGTGGACATCGACACAAGGGAAGTTGAACCCACGGCCAATTGCATGGTCGTGGTGCTGACCTACTGGCTGAGCTTCGAATACGTGCGCGATCCGCGCAACGCCCTGGAGCCTGAAAACGCGCAGCAAGCGCTCCTGCGCGGCGCACACCATGTGTTGAATCTGCTCGCTCCCTACCTGGAGAGCAGCCAGCGTCAACACCTGCTGCAGCTAACCGGGGCGTACCAGACGTCCGACCAGGGCCTTTGAACCATGACCGTCTGGATTGACTGCCCACCTCCTTTGCCAAACCCGTTCGACACCGAACGGTTGAGCGCCAATTGGGCGCGCCTGCACAAGGGCGATGCCGAACCGCTGCCGGTGCAAGCGGAGTTGCTGCAAGCCTGGGTGCTGTTTCACAACGGTGAGTTCCAGCGGGCCACCCACGCGGGCCTGCTCCTCGGCGACGCCGGCATGAACCTGGCAAACAAGGCCACCTGCATATACGCGAACTACCTCGAACCCAGTGAGCAGCGCCGGGAGTCCCTGCTGCTGGAAGCCGCAGCGCGTTCGGAAACGCTGCAGTCACGCCAGCCGGACAACCCGGGCGCCTGGTACTGGCAAGCCTATGCACTGGGGCGCTACAGCCAAGGCATCAGTGTGGCCAAGGCACTGGCCAACGGCCTCGGAGCGCGCATCAAGGGTGCACTGGAAAAAGCCATTGAACGCGCCCCCCAACATGCCGACGCCCATCTCGCACTCGCGAGCTTTCATGCCGAAGTGATCGACAAGGTCGGCCACCTGATCGGGCGGATGACCTATGGGGCAACCGCAGAAGCCGGGCTGGATTTGTACCGGCGTGCATACAGCCTCAACCCCGACTCCGCGATCACGCTGACCGAATACGCCAGAGGCCTGCTCATGCTGGAGGGCAGGAGCAAGCTGGACATGGCCCACGATCTTCAGGAGAAAGCGGCAGCCATTGAGCCACTGGACGCGATGGAACAGCTCTATGTGGCGACAGCTTTGCTGAACTGAGCCCACCCCCGCGCCGGGCTGCGCCCGTCACCCCCTCAAGGGGGCGATGCCAGTGGCCCGGCAAAGCCGGTTCCACGGCATCCCTGGATGGGACATTTCGCGCCGGAAGTACTGCTCAAACCCTGCGCCGGGCTGCGCCCGTCATCCCCTCAAAGGGGCGATGCCAGTGGCTCGGCAAAGCCGGTTCCACGGCATCCCTCCTGGAAGGGGCATTTCGCGCCGCTGAGCTTGGTACCCTCTCAGCTGCTTGCCAGGCCATCCACTGCCTGGAACATGGCCTGTCGGGCCTGGGTGATGATTTGGGCGCGCCATTCGTCGGTATCCACGTAGAAGGTAGCGAGCATCTGCTGCTTGATCGCCAGTCTCAGGGGTTCGGGGGCTTGCGCGTGGGTGTGCAGCCAGTGGTCGGCGCGCAGGGCGTTGACCACTTCGGTGATGGGCACTGTGCCGTATTCCATGGCAATGCCGGTGTAGGTCGCCTGTGGGCATTCCTGCGGCATGGCGCCCCACATCAGGCCCGTCAGCCTGGCCGACGTGGACGACCCGTCATAGATGGAGGTGACCGGAGTCTGGCCGTCGCTGCCCCACCAGGCGCGCGCGCGGGCTAGCGCGCTGGCGTCGTCTTCGCCAGCAAAAATGCGTTCCCCCAGACCGCTGGGACCCAGGCCGGTGTGCAGATCAATCCAGGCGATGTGACGGGCGCGGGTGCCGTGGGTTCGCAGCACCTGGCGCAGCGTGTTGTTGCTCCACGTCGGCTCCTTGCCTCCGTAAAAAAGCCCGTCGGCAAAGGCATGCTGGCCCTGCGACACCGCCGCCTGGTACTGGTCAATTCCGTGCTCCGCGATGAAACGCGCAATTGCGGCTTCGTTGTCCGGCGCGGGAGGCCAGGTCTCGGGCAGCAGCAATGGGTGCAGTTCGGCATAGGGCAGGTTCACCGGCAGGGGATGCGCAAAGTCCTGGAAGTTGCGGTTCAGATCCACGTTTTCGTGGGTGACGCGCCGCACCCAGGAAAAGCCGTGCGGGTTCAGTGCATGGATGTAGAGCACCGCCACACCAGCCGCGCGGGCTTTGGCACGCCATTCGGCGTCGTGTGTGGCAAACACCTGTACACCAGAGCCACAGTAGCCTTCCGCGCCATGGCATGCACTGCTGATCACCAGCAGCCGTTCGGCGTCGGGCGCACCGTCCAGCGCCACGTCCATGGCCAGCACCTCGCCATCGCGCCCGGGCAAGGGGTGGTTGTGGCTGGTGATGGACATGCCGGCGGCGGCTGCGCCTTCCAGAAACTGCACGCGAGCGCGTGCGTACGAAACCGCAAACGCTTTAGGCACCTCGATCATGCAGCGCCACCGACCCGCGGCTGGCTCAACCATTTCTCGCTCAGACGCACCCAGAAGGTAGCGCCCAGCGGGATCAGGTCGTCGTTGAAATCGTAGCTCGGGTTGTGCAGCATGCAGGGGCCTTCGCCATGTCCCATTTCGCGATGCGCGCCGTCGCCATTGGCGATGAAGGCATAGCAGCCCGGCCGGGCCTGCAGCATGTAGGCAAAGTCTTCGGCACCCATGGTGGGTTCCTGGTCGACCACCTTGTCGGCGCCCACGATCTCGGCCATCACTTCACGCGCAAACGCGGTTTCCACCGGGTGGTTGATCGTGGGAGGGTAGTTGCGCTTGAACTTGAATTCCACCGTGGCGCCATAGGCCGCGCAGGTGTGTTCTGCGATTTCCTGCATGCGTTTCTCGATCAGGTCCAGCACCTCGTAGGTGAAGGTGCGCACCGTGCCCTGAATCTCGCAGCTGTCGGGCACCACGTTGGTGGCCTCGCCGGTGTGGATCATGGTCACGGAGATCACGCCCGCGTCGACCGGTTTTTTGTTGCGGGTGATGATGGTCTGGAAGGCCTGCACCATCTGACACGCCACGGGAATCGGGTCGATGCCGTTGTGCGGCAACGCCGCATGCGCGCCCTTGCCGCGGATGACGATGTGGAACTCGTTGCTCGACGCCATGACCGGCCCCGTGCTGGCTGCAAACGTACCCACAGGCATGCCGGGCCAGTTGTGCATACCGAACACGGCTTCGACCGGGAACTTGTCGAACAGGCCGTCCTTGATCATTTCGCGGGCGCCGCCGCCGCCCTCTTCGGCTGGCTGGAAGATCAGGTAGACCGTGCCATCGTAGTTGCGGTGCTTGGCGAAATGTTGAGCTGCGGCCAGCAACATGGCGGTGTGTCCGTCATGACCACAGGCGTGCATCTTGCCGGCGTGCTGGCTGGCATGAGCGAAGGTATTGTGTTCCTGCATGGGCAGGGCATCCATGTCGGCGCGCAGGCCGATGGCCCGGCCACAGGCACCGCCATCACGGCCGTGCACCACACCCACCAGACCGGTGGTGCCCAGGCCGCGGTGCACCTCGATACCCCATTCGGTCAGTTTGCTTGCGACCACTTCGGCCGTGCGAACTTCCTGAAAACAGAGTTCAGGGTGGGCGTGAATATCACGTCGAACGGCTGCGATACCGGCTGCCTGGGTCAGTATGGAGTCAATGAGTTGCATGGGGTCTCCCGGCGCAGTGGCGCCAGCGGCTGTGAACATTCTTCCATGGTACCCAAATGCCTCTGCTGGTTGCCGTGCCAAAGGCGACAACCCTCCATGAACAGGGGGCCTGTACTCAACCACCGATCAGTGGCAAGCCCTGACGACCCAAACGCGTCGCTCAGCGTCTGATCCGGCCATCCGCAGTGAGCAGGGTCAGTTCCACAAACTTGGAACCTGTGTGCTTGGCAGGCCCAAAGTCGACAGGAAACCCCCCGAGGTCCAGATTGCGAATGCTCTGTACCGAATTGATGAAGTTCTCACGCGTGAGGTTGCGCCCGGCGCGGCGCACCGCTTCGGTGAACACCTTGGCAGCAACAAATCCTTCCATGCTGGAGTAGTTCGGTGACCGGCCCGTCTTGGACTTCACAGCGGCCAGGTATTCACCGGCGATGGGCGTCACTGGCGTGTAGGGGAAAGGCATGACCTGACTGACGACCACGCCGCGCGCGTCAGGGCCTAGCTCGTCCAGCAGCGCCTGAGTGCCCACGAAAGACACATTGAAAAAGTTGCCCGCAAAGCCCCGCTTGCGCGCGGCGCGAATGAAGGTGGCGCACGACTTGTAGGCGCTGATCTGCACGATGGCCTCTGGCCGCTGCACCATGATGTCTTCAACCGCCTTGTCGACTTCGGTGCTGTTTCGCTCCACGGTGCCCAGG
>JAABRN010000103.1 GCA_011390855.1 Hydrogenophaga sp.
CCCACAAGCACCACACCGATGTGAGTTACCTGGCATGCGCCAAGGCCATGCTGGATGTTCCCGATGCGATCTTCCCGCAGTTCGCCACGCACAACGCAGGCACGATTGCTGCCATCTTGCAAATGGCTGAGCCTGCCTTGGGGCGGCCCGGCGGCAGTCCCGGTGCCTCCCACGCTCCGCCGCTGCACAGGTCGCTGCCTGCCGAGGCACCGCGCTTCGAATTGCAGCGCCTGCACGGCATGGGCGAAGGCATCTACCGGGAGGTGCTGAAGAACCCGAATGTCAGCTGCAGGGTTTACGCCCCTGTGGGCGCGCACCGCGACCTGCTGGCCTACCTCGTGCGCCGCCTGCTGGAGAACGGCGCCAACTCGTCCTTCGTGCATCAGCTGGCCGACGAATCGGTCGGAATGGAAGAGCTGCTCATTTCACCCCTGCGGCTTGAGCAGAAGGTGTCTTTGCCGATGCCGCTCAATCTGTATGGGGCCGAACGGGCCAACAGCCTTGGGCGCGACCTCGCTGTGGTTGTTCAGCGCGACGACCTGCTGGCAGCACATGCGGTGTGTGTGGTGCCCAGCGTGCCTGAAGCGCGCTCTGATGACGCAATCGCCGCCGCGCGCCGCGCCATCAAAGCCTTTGATGCCTGGAACCACACACCGGTGGCTCAACGCGCGGCCGCCCTGCGTTTCGCGGGTGACGCACTGGAGGCGCAATTGCCCCGTTTCTGCGCCCTGCTGGTGAAAGAAGCGCACAAAACCTGGGGTGACGCTGTGTCCGAAGTGCGGGAGGCGGTGGACTTTCTTCGCTTCTACGCCAATGAAGCGGAGCGCATCCAGGCCCCACAAACTTTGCCCGGTCCCACCGGCGAAAGCAATACCTTGCGCCTGGAAGGTCGCGGCGCCTGGGTCTGCATCAGCCCCTGGAATTTCCCTCTGGCCATCTTCATGGGTCAGGTGGCCGCAGCGCTGGCCACGGGGAACACCGTGCTGGCCAAGCCGGCCGAGCAGACGCCGGCTGTGGCACTCGAAGCCGTGAAGCTGCTGCACACAGCCGGCGTTCCGGCGGATGCCTTGCAACTGCTGCACGGCTCGGGCGAAACCGTGGGCGCGTCGCTGGTGGCGCAGCCCGGCGTCGCCGGTGTGGTATTCACCGGCTCGACCCAGGTGGCGAAGATCATCCAGCGCGCGCTGGCCGCCAAGGACGGCCCCATCGTGCCGCTGATTGCCGAGACTGGCGGCATCAACGCCATGCTGGTGGACAGCACGGCGCTGCCCGAGCAGGTGGCCGATGCCGTGGTGCAAAGCGCGTTCCGCAGTGCTGGTCAGCGCTGTTCGGCCTTGCGCCTGCTGTGCGTGCACGAGGGGATCGCCGACCACGTGATCGAAATGATCCAGGGTGCCGCTCAGGAACTGGTGGTGGGCGACACCGCTGATCTGTCCACCGACGTGGGGCCACTGATTGATGCCGATGCCTTTGAGGGCATTCAGCGCGAAGTCGAGCGTTTGCATGCGCAGGCCAGGCCGCTGTTGCCTGCTGCAGCACCCAGCGCAGCCTTGCCCAACCTCATGCCGCCGCAGATGTTCGAGATTGGTGCCATTGCGGATGCAAAACAAGAGATTTTTGGGCCGGTTTTGCAGGTGGTTCGCTGGAAAGGTGACCCCATGGCGACGCTGCAACAGATCAACGCCCTGGGCTATGGACTCACGCTGGGCATTCAGACCCGCATCGACAACCGCGCCCAGGCCCTGGCCCGCGCGGCCCGCGTGGGCAACGTGTACGTGAACCGGAACATGATTGGTGCGGTGGTGGGCGTGCAGCCATTTGGTGGAGAGGGACTCTCGGGCACCGGCCCCAAGGCGGGTGGGCCGAACTACCTGCTGCGCTTCTGCGCCGAGCAGACGCTCACGGTCAATACGACCGCCGCCGGCGGCAACGTGGAATTGTTCGCAAACTCCCCCTGAACACTCGGTACTCCCCCCTGCGCCGCTGACGCGGCTTCCCCCCTCCGTAGCGCGCCTTCGGCGCTTCGAGGTGGGACGCACCCTGTGGCCCGGCCAAGCCGGTTCCACGGGTGCCCTGGATAAAGACACTTTGCGCCGGAGGCTCGGTACGCCCTCCTGCGCCGCTGACGCGGTCGGCCGAGCCGGATCCTTGGTGCCTTTGGATGGTGGCACCTCGCGTGGGCGGGAGGCGGTGCGATACTGACGCCCGCCTCACCAACGGGTGACCATCCACGGAACACAACATGACCGACGCCAGCCCAGCCACCGACGCCCAGCGCATCCAGCAATGGCTGGACGAACACCGCATCACCGAAGTGGAATGCATCATTCCCGACATGGCGGGCCAGGCGCGCGGCAAGATCGTGCCGCGCCACAAGTACAACCCCGAGGTGGGCCTGCGCTTGCCCGAGGCGGTGCTGGCCATGACGGTCACCGGCGACTATCCGGAAAAGGACTTCACGTCGGTGGCCGACCCGGACATGCTGCTGATGCCCGACCCCGAGACCCTGCGGCCCGTGCCTTGGGCCAAGGAACCGACCGCACAGATCATTCACGACTGCTTCTCGTTTGACGGCAAGGCTGTGCAGCTCTCGCCGCGCAATGTGTTGCGGCGGGTGCTCAAGCTGTATGCGGACGAAGGGTGGAAACCGGTGGTCGCGCCCGAGATGGAGTTCTACCTGGTGCAGGTCGAGCCGGACGAGGACATTCCGCTCAAACCCCCGGTGGGTCGCACCAAGCGCACCGAAGCGGGCATGCAGAGCTTCTCGATGGATGCCATCAACGAGTACGACGATATCTTCGACGTGATGTACGACTGGTGCGAGGCCGAAGGCATCCAGCTGGACACGCTGATCCATGAAATGGGCACCGCTCAGATGGAGATCAACCTCGACCACGGCGACCCACTGCCGCTGGCCGACCAGGTCTTCCTGTTCAAGCGCACCATCCGCGAAGTGGCCATCCGCCACCAGATGTACGCCACCTTCATGGCCAAGCCCATGCAAGGCCAGCCCGGCAGCGCCATGCACATTCATCAGAGCGTGGTGGGTCTGGAGGATGGAAAGAACATCTTCAGCCAGGCCGACGGCACGCCGTCGGATGCGTTCCACCATTACATCGGCGGCCTGCAGACCTACCTCCCCGCAGCCACCGCCTTCTTTGCACCCTACGTGAACTCGTACCGGCGGCTCTCCCGCTTCACATCGGCCCCCATCAACCTGAGCTGGGGCCACGACAACCGCACCTGCGGCCTGCGGGTGCCGCATTCAGACCCGGAAAATCGGCGGGTGGAAAATCGGCTGGCCGGTGTGGATGTGAATCCCTATCTGGCCTTGGCCGCCAGCCTGGCCTGCGGTTACCTGGGCATGAAGCAGGGCATCAAGCCCAGCGAACCCATCACCGGCAGCGCCTATGAACAGCCGCACCAGCTGCCGCGACACCTGGATGACGCCGTGGAAAAACTCATGGCCTGCGCACCACTGGTCGATCTGTTCGGCGAGCACTTCATCCAGACCTACAGCGCGATCAAGGAAACCGAGTACCGCGAGTACTTCGACGTCATCAGCCCCTGGGAACGCCGCTTCTTGCTGCTGCATGTCTAGTGGGCGCCTCAAGTGACCACCATCATCCCCGAAGAAGGATTCCGCAAGAACGCATCCAGTGTGGCGATGGGCAGCGGCGGCGAGAACAGGTGGCCCTGGAACTGGTCGCAGCCCTGGTAGGCCAGAAACTCCCGCTGTTCCTGGGTTTCCACGCCTTCTGCCACGACCTGCAAACTCAGGCTCTGCGCCAGCGTGATGATGGCCCTTGAGATGGCCGCGTCGTTCGGGTCGGTCAGTACGTCGGCCACAAAACCCTTGTCGATCTTGAGTTGATCGAGTGGCAGGCGCTTCAGGACCGAAAGGGACGAATAGCCCACGCCGAAGTCGTCCAGTGAAAGGGTCACGCCCAGGTCCTTGAGCATGCCCATTTTTTCGATGGTGATTTCCATGCGGTCGGCCAGCAGGCTTTCGGTGAGTTCCAGCTTGAGCCGCTGCGGCTTGATACCGGTTCGGCCAATCGCTGCCATGACCATGTCGACAAAGTCAGGATGGCGAAACTGGTGCACGCTGACGTTCACCGCAATGGTGAGGTTGGTGGTCTGCGGCCAGTCCGCCCAGGCGGCGAGTTGCTCGCAGGCGGTCTCCAGCACCCATTGGCCCAGTGGCAGGATCATGCCGTTGTCTTCGGCCACGGGAATGAAATGGATCGGGGTGATCAGTCCACGTTGCGGGTGCTGCCAGCGCACCAGTGCCTCCACTCCGGTGATCAGGCCCTGACGGTCGACCTGAGGCTGGTAGTAGACGACAAACTGCTGCTCCTTGAGGGCGATGCGCATGTCTGCGCCGAGCGCCGCGTTGGCGTTGACCGTGGCCTGCATGGCAGGGTCAAAAAAGCACAGGGTGTTGCGGCCCAGGGTCTTGGCCTGGTACATCGCCAGATCGGCCTGCTTGAGCAGCTCGCCCACGTCGTCGTTGAGCCCGGTGAACGCGGTCACACCAATGCTGGGTGTGGCGAAATGCTGGTGCCCGCCCACATGGAAGGGTTCGCGCAGCATGGTGAGCACCTTGTTGGCCAGGGCACGCGATTTCAGCGCCGCCGCTTCGGGATCGGTGCTCAGGTCGTCGACCATGATCACGAACTCGTCACCACCCAGGCGGGCCACGGTGTCGGTCTTGCGCACACTCTGTGCCAGCCGGATGGCCACTTTTTTGAGCAATTGGTCGCCGACGTGA
>JAABRN010000104.1 GCA_011390855.1 Hydrogenophaga sp.
CAAATCTGACCGATGGCATCTGGCTGCATGGCTGGGGCGAAGAGGCCGTGATCCGGGCAATCAACAACGGATTCAACAACCAGATGCCTGCCCAGAACGTTTTGTTGAACGAGGCGCAGATCCATGTGTTGACCGGGTATGTCTGGGGCATGTCGAACCGGCCAGCCAACTGAAACACCGCGTTTTGCCTTTGGCGACCTGATGGCCGCCAAAGGTTGATTTCCTTGTGCCGGTCCATCTGTCATTCCCATTGGGACCCCCGTGAGCTCAACCACACCTGACCAGAATCGCATCATTCCCATCATTCCTGCCGATGCCCCTTTGGGTAAGGACGGCGGCAAGGGCGATGAAGAGGAGATGGTCTCCCTGTATGCCTCTCGGGAGAAGATTTACCCGCGTTCTGTGGCGGGCGTCTTTTCGTCCTGGCGCTGGCTGACGGTGTGGATCACGCAAATCGTGTTCTATGGTTTGCCCTGGCTGGAGTGGAATGCGCGACAAGCCGTGCTCTTCGATCTGGAGGCGCGGCGTTTCTATATCTTCGGGCTGGTGCTGTACCCGCAGGACTTCATCTATCTGACCGGGCTGTTGGTCATTTCAGCGCTGTCGCTGTTTCTGTTCACCGCTGTTGCGGGCCGCTTGTGGTGCGGATTTGCCTGCCCCCAGACGGTGTACACGGAGATTTTTCTCTGGATCGAGAAGAAAGTGGAAGGTGATCGCTCCGCGCGCATGCGGCTTGATCAAGCTTCGTTCTCCATACAGAAGTTCAGCAAGAAGTGGCTCAAGCACGCGCTGTGGATCGCCTTCTCCCTCTGGACCGGGTTCACGTTCGTGGGTTACTTCACCCCTATTCGGGAACTTGCCGTGTTGTCGCTGGCGGCGTCACTGGGCCCCTGGCAAACCTTCTGGATATTCTTCTACGGGTTTGCCACCTACGGCAATGCAGGCTTCATGCGCGAGCAGGTGTGCAAATACATGTGCCCTTACGCGCAATTCCAGAGCGCCATGTTTGATCGCGACACCATGATCGTCACCTACGACGAAAAGCGGGGCGAACCGCGTGGTGCCCGATCCAAAAAGGCCGAACCGGCGGCGCTCGGCCTGGGAGCCTGTGTGGACTGCACGCTCTGTGTTCAGGTCTGCCCCACCGGCATCGATATTCGCAAGGGCTTGCAATACGAATGCATAGGGTGTGCCGCGTGTGCCGATGTGTGTGACACCGTCATGGACAAGGTTGGGTACCCCAGGGGTCTGATCAAGTTCTCTACACAAAACGGCATGGAGCAAGGCTGGAGCAGTCGACAGATGATCCGGAGGGCACTGCGCCCCAGGGTACTGATCTATTCGGGGATTCTGCTTGCGATCACGCTGGCGGTCGCTGTCAGCCTGTTCATGCGCACCCCGCTTATGGTGGACGTGATCCGCGACCGGGGCGCTCTTGCGCGCATGGTGGAGCAGGGCCGTATCGAGAACGTGTTTCGATTGCAGATCATGAATGCCACAGAGTCCACCCAGCGCTACGTGATTTCAGTATCTGGTTTGCCGGGCATCGAAATCGCTTCCGAAGTGGAGCTTGAAGTGCTGCCCACTGAAGTGCGTTCGGCGGCGGTCCGGGTGCAGATACCGCCCGGTGCCGCAACCACCGGGTCCCATACGATTCATTTCGACATCCGGTCCACTGGCGACGACGTTTCCCAGGTGTCCGAAAAGGCGGCCTTTTTGGTCCCGCGATGACAGCCGTTGACCGCCCATTCTGATTTCATTTTCTGGAGACACCCTATGAGCAACACATCCTTGATGCCATCATCTGGCAAGGCAGCCGTCCCCTGGTGGAAGATCCCGCAGGTTTTACTGATTCCTGGCCTTCTGCTGACGGGTGTTCTCGCTACCAGCACCATGGTTGTCCTGGCTGTCAATGGTCAGGATCCCGTGCTGGACAAGGAGGTCTACGAGCGCGAGCGCCGCGCCGCGCTGGCGCTTGAGGGGCAGGCGAGAATCGACGCCCTGATGGCTGCGCAGCCAGCCCATCAAGGGCGCAACCATGCCGCTTCACCCGTTGTGCCCTCTGCTGAATAAGCACAATGCGAGCCCATCGAGCGATCGGATCCCGGTGGATCGGCTCGCCTGAATGACGAAAACAGCCAAGGAGAGAAACCCATGTGGGCACAGCGTTTGATGTGGATAGCGTGGCCCGCTTTTCTGGTTGCAGCGGTGCTCGAGATGGTGGTATTTGCCCTTGTCGATCCGAGCGATATGCACTGGTTTGGCGCTCCACTGCCGTTTTCCCGTGAAGCGGTGTACACCATGGCATTCTTCGTGTTTTGGGGCGCCACCATGGTGTCCAGTGCGTTGACGACATTGCTCGCCATGTCGCCGATCGAGGTCAATCGGGGCGCACCAATCGAACCACACCAAACTGAGGATCACCCGCTCGGAGGCGGGAGCTGAGGAAACCGGCGATCACTGATCAACCGGTCAAGCCCGGGGTCGTGCAGACGCCTGACGGCCTTCAAGCGGGGTCCGGAGCCCGCTCACTCTCAGCGGCAGTTCTGGGAATTCACGATCTGCTTGAGTCCTTCGGTACTCTTGATGTGAACGTAGCGCTGTTTCACATCGATGATGCCGTCTTCCACGAATTTTGAAAAGGTGCGGCTCACGGTCTCCAGCTTCATGCCGAGATAACTGCCGATTTCCTCCCGTGTCATGCGCAAGATCAATTCGGACTGCGAGAATCCGCGGGCATGCAGACGCTGTACCAGGTTGAGCAGGAAGGCGGCGAGTCGCTCGTCTGCTCGCATGCTGCCCAGAAGCAACATCACACTGTGATCGCGAACGATTTCGCGACTCATGATTTTGTGCACGTGGTGTTGCAGCGTGGTGAATTCGCGTGACAGCTCCTCCACCTGGTCGAACGGCATCACGCAGACCTCGGCATCTTCCAGCGCAATGGCATCACAGGAGTGGTGGTCGCTCACGATACCGTCGAGGCCAATGATCTCGCCCGTCATCTGAAAGCCGGTGACCTGGTCACGGCCGTCTGCGGTGGTGACGCAGGTTTTGAAAAAGCCTGAACGCACGGCGTAGAGCGAGGTGAAGCGATCACCCGTACTGAAGAGCGCGGTCCCCCGCTTGATCCGCCGGCGGGTGGAAATCACGTCGTCGAGCTTGCCCAATTCCTCTGCGTTCAAACCCATTGGCAAACACAACTCACGCAGATTGCAGTTGGAACAAGCGACTTTGATGCTCTGTGCGTCCATGATTTCGTGTCCTTTTCGGGGCTAGCTTAACCCATTGAGAGTGCCCTCGCCGAATGACAGGCCTGCGAGCGTCCATTGCCCGTGGCTGCCCTCCAAAGTTCTGCGGCTTGATCAACATCAAAGCAATCTGGTCTGGGGTGAGGCACATTCACTCCACTGAATTGGAGGTTTGTCCGTGAGACACGTTGTATCCCCTGAATTGCTTGCTCGCTTTGATGTACCGGGCCCTCGCTATACCTCGTACCCCACCGCAGACCGGTTTGTTGAAGCCTTCACTGAGCAGGACTACATTCAGGCGCTGAAGCAGCGCCGCGCAGGCTCGATGGCCCTGCCGTTGTCTCTTTATGTGCATGTACCGTTTTGCGAGTCTGTGTGCTATTACTGCGCCTGCAACAAGGTCATCACCAAGCACCATGAGCGCGCCGCAGAGTACCTGCGCTACCTCTCGCGCGAAATGGAGTTGCAGGTTCAGCACTTTGGCCGAGGACACAGTGTGTCTCAGCTGCACCTGGGCGGTGGTACGCCCACCTTTTTGTCAGATGCCGAGATCGAAGACCTGATGAGCATGATCAGGCGTCACTTCACGCTGGTCCCTGGCGGGGAGTATTCGATCGAGGTCGATCCACGCACTGTCACCGAAGAGCGCTTGCAGACACTTGCGCGCCTGGGTTTCAACCGCTTGAGCTTTGGTGTTCAGGACTTCGATCCGGCGGTCCAGAAAGCCGTGCACCGGGTCCAACCGGCGGAGCAGGTGTTCACGCTGGTCGAGAGCGCACGAAAAATTGGCTTCGAGTCGATCAACGTCGACCTGATCTATGGCTTGCCCCTTCAAACGCCTGAATCGTTCGCCCGCACGCTGACCCAGGTCAACGAACTGCGGCCAGACCGCATTGCGCTTTATGCTTACGCTCATCTGCCCACACGTTTCAAGCCACAGCGCCGGATCGTGTCGGCGGAGCTGCCCAGCGGCAGGGACAAGCTGGCCATGCTGTCGGCTTCACTCGACAGCCTGATGGGCGCTGGCTACGTGTATGTGGGCATGGACCATTTTGCCTTGCCCACCGATGCTTTGGCTGTGGCCAAAAGGCAAGGCCGTCTGCACCGCAACTTCCAGGGCTACAGCACCCAGCCCGACTGCGACCTCATTGCCCTGGGCGTATCGGCCATTGGACGCATTGGCGCCACGTACAGTCAGAACGCCAAGACGCTGGAAGAATATTACGACAGCCTTGACCAAGGCCGACTTCCCATTGTCCGCGGACTGGCCCTGTCTCGCGACGATCTGTTGCGCCGCTGCGTGATCATGTCCCTCATGTGCCAGGGCCAGTTGCTGTTCGAGTCGGTCGAGTTGGGTCACTTGATTGACTTCAAATCCTACTTTGCCCGCGAACTGGAAGTGCTGAGCGAACTCGCCGAACACGGTCTGGTGACCCTCGACAACAACAGCGTTCAGGTCACATCCACCGGCTGGTATCTGGTCCGCGCC
>JAABRN010000105.1 GCA_011390855.1 Hydrogenophaga sp.
TCGTGCTGTGCAGCATCATCACCACCTCGTTGCTGTAGGCGGGAAGTGTGCGGCGCATGGCGCTCGGCATGATGACCCGCCGCATGGTTTGCCATCGACTCATGCCCATGGCCTGCGCCGCTTCGACCTCACCGGCATGTGTGTCGCGAATCGCGCCCGCCAGCATTTCTGCCGTATAGGCGGCCGTGTTCAGACTGAACGCGAGCAGGGCGCAGAAAAAGGGTTCCTTGAAATGCGTCCATGGCCACACATCATTCCAGCGTGCCTGGACCCATTCGAGCTGGGCAATACCGTAGTAAATGAGGTAGACCTGAATCAGCAGCGGCGTGCCCCGGATCACATACGTGTAAGCGCCGACCAGCCAGCGCAGCGGCGCGATCGAGCTGGTGAGCGCCAGTGCAAACGCCAGCGCCATCACTCCACCCACTGCCAGCGAGGAAAACAGCAGGGTGGCCGTGGTGACCACTCCTTCTGCATAGAGCGCCAGCGTGGCTGGCTCGAAGATGACGCTCCACCTCATCGGATGGGTCCTTCAGTTCGCAGCACGTCGCACGCCCATGCTGTAACGCCGCTCCAGCCAGCGCAGGGCCCAGAGTGAGACGGAGGTGTAGACCAAAAACAGGGCAGCCGCAAAAAGAAAGAATGTGAACGGCTCGCGTGTTGCCGCGCTGGCCTGTTTGGCCAGATAGGTCATCTCATGCAGGCCAATCAGACTGATGAGTGCCGTGGCCTTGATCAACACCAGCCAGTTGTTGGTGAAGCCGGGCAGGGCATAGCGCACCATTTGAGGGGCCGTGATGCGCAAAAAGGTTCTGACTGGCCCCATGCCGAATGCCCATGCCGCCTCCATCTGACCTTTGGGAATGGCAAGGATGGCGCCCCGAAACGTTTCGGTCATGTAGGCGCCATAAATGAACCCGATGGTCAGTACCCCGGCCAGAAACGGATTGATATCAAACGTGGACTTGCTGCCGGCCAGCTCCAGCAGATTGTTCATGCCGATGGTGCCGCCATAAAAAATCAGCAACATCAGTACAAGCTCCGGCACTCCGCGCACCACGGTGGTGTAGACCGTGGCCAGCGCCACCATCAGCGGGCGACCCGAGAGCTTGGCCGCCGCGCCCAGCAAGCCCAGCAACACCGCCAGAACCAGCGCAGCCAGAGACACCCCCACGGTGAGGAGGGCGCCCTGGAGGATGGAAGTGAAGTAGCCGGACAAGGCTGTTCAGCAATCAGTCGCCGTACACGTCGAAGTCGAAATACTTCTTGCTGACAGTCTCGTAGGTGCCGTTCGCGCGAATGGCCTTGATGGCAGCGTTAAGCTCCTCCTTGAGCTGAGTTTCGCCTTGGCGCATGGCCACACCCACACCAATACCGTAATACTTGACGTCGTTGAGTACAGGGCCGACAAACCCGTAGCCGGCTCCCTCTGGCTTGCTCAGGAAGCCACCGGTCACTTCAACCGAGTCGGCCACCGTTCCGTCCAGGCGTCCCGATTTGATGTCCAAGTAGACCTGATCCTGAGCCTCGTAAGGCACAACGGACACGCCCACTGTCTTGAGTTCACCCATGGCGTATTTTTCCTGGGTGCTGCCTTTGAGCACGCCGATCTTCTTGTCTTTCAATGAAGCCAGATCGGTAAAAGGCGTGTCCGCCTTGACCACGATGCGGCTGGGCGTGTTGTAGTACTTGTCAGTGAAGTCGACCACTTTCTGGCGCTCCTCGGTGATCGACATCGAGCTGATGATCACGTCGTACTTCTTGGCCTGCAAACCGGGAATCATGCTGTCCCAGACCTGCTCAACATAGACGCATTGGCGCTTGATCTCGGCGCAAAGGGCTTCGGCGATGTCGACGTCGAAACCGGTGGGCTTGCCGTCGGATGTCTTGAAGGTGAAGGGTTCGTAAGTGGGATCAATGGCCACCTTGAGCTCAGGAAGGGCTGCAGGCGCAGTGGCCGCTGCGGGTGCAGCCGCCGGCGCTTGTGGCGCAGCCACTGGGGTTTCCGTTTTGCCGCAACCCACCAGAACAGCCGAGGCCATGAGACACAGGGGAAGAATCGGGGATTTCATTGATTTCCTTGAAGAAGATGTATCGGGGTACGCCAGGATGAGCCTCCGGACGGGGAAATGGATTGTAGGTGTGAGCGATCCAGTTTTCTGGAGAGTGGCGATGGTGTTTCCCCGTATAGGTTGGCTAAGGTAGATCTAGCAAGAGGTGGGCCGAACCATCGGTTTTGTGACCAGGCTATAAACTTAACATAATATACATCGTAGAATTTAATAGAGCATGTGCACAAAGATGCGCCTAAGAACACCCATCAGGTGCCAGGCAAGACTTGGGATCCCGGACAGCCAACAGTTCGTTCATCGTTGCTTTGGGGCTGCGACCAAGGAACCACTGGCTCAGTGAGCACCATGAAAAAGCGGGACCCGTGGCCCCGCTGTAATCGATTCAACCCTGAATGCTTAGACCCGATCAGGTGCTTTGTTCCGGAAAATCACGCCGGTGTTCGCGCGCGATCATGCCTCGCTTGATGGAACCCCAGATGGTCCAGATCATGAGCGCGGCACCGAATGCCAACAAGCCGGCACTGATCGGACGCTCCAAAAAAGTCATCATGTCGCCGCGTGACAGCAACAAAGCACGACGCAGGTTTTCTTCCATCAGGGGCCCGAGCACGAAACCCAGCAGCAAGGGAGCGGCTTCAAATTTGGTCACGGCCATGGCGTAGCCTACAGCGCCGATACCGGCCACCATCAGCACATCAAAGGGGTTGTTATTGACGCTGTAAACACCCAGGCTGATGAAAACCAGAATAGCCGGGAAAAGAACCCGGTAAGGAATGCGCAGAATGGCCACCCACAAACCAATCAGGGGCAGGTTCAGCACCATGAGCATGATGTTGCCAATACCGAAGCTCACGATCAGGCCCCAGAAGAGCTCAGGCTGTTGTGTCATGAGCAAGGGGCCTGGCTGAATGCCGTGAATGATCAGCGCGCCCAGCATCAGCGCCATCACCGCGTCTCCAGGAATGCCCAGCGATAGCGTAGGCACAAACGCCGTTTGCGCTGCCGCATTGTTCGCTGCCTCGGGCGCAGTCACGCCCTCAATGGCACCCTTACCAAATCGGCTGGGGTCTTTGGCCACCTTTTTCTCGACTGCATAGGAGAAAAAGGAGGCAATCGATGCACCAGTACCGGGCAATGCCCCAAAAAAACTCCCGATGGCTGTTCCACGCAACATGGGAACAATCGAATCCCTCACGTCTTTTCTCGTAGGGGTCATCGTCTTGAAGTTGATCTTCTCCTTAACCTCGGTCTCGCGTGTCTGGTTGATGCCGGAAATGACTTCAGACACACCAAAAACACCCATGGCCAGCGCAACCAGGTTGATGCCGTCCATGAGTTCAGGCACACCGAAATCAAAGCGGGCCACGCCGGAGTTCACGTCAGTGCCGACGGTACCCAGCAATAGGCCCATCACCACCATGGCCAGGCCCTTGGCGGGAGAGCCCGACGCAAGTGTGGACGCTGCAATCAGGCCGAGGAGCATCATGGCGAAGTACTCGGCAGGTCCGAACTTCAGGCCCAGTTCTGCGATCGCGGGAGCGAAGAGGATCAGCGCCAGAATGCCCAGCATCGAACCAATGAACGATGCAATGGTGGTCATGAACAGTGCCACGCCTGCCCTGCCCTGTTTGGCCATGGGATAGCCATCAAGACAGGCCACCGCCGCAGAAGGCGTGCCCGGCAGGTTCAAGAGAATTGACGCGGTGGAACCGCCGTATTGGGCTCCATAGTAGACGCCGGCCAGCATCACGATGGCTGCCGTAGGTGGTATGTGGTACGTGATCGGCAGCAGAAGCGAAATGGTTGCCAATGCTCCAATACCCGGCAGCACCCCGATCAGGGTGCCAAGGAAAACGCCAATGAAGCAATACAGAAGCGTGACCGGTTGCAAGGCCGAATCGAGACCGAGCAACAAACCGTTGATGATGTCCATCTGAGTGTCTCTTGTTGGTTGTATTTAGGAGATGGAATCAGACGTTCCAAGGCCAGGCCGGAAGGACCATGCCCAGGCCAAAGCCAAACACCATGTAGGTGATGGCTGCGACGCCAATGGCCAGAATGATTCGCCCCTTCCAGCGCGTCTCGCGGTCGGCCAGTGAAGATACGATCACCGCCAGCGCGGTCGCCAGAATCAGGCCAATCACCTTCAAGGTGAGCGCGAATACCACGATGCTGCCCAGCACAAGCAGAAAGGTTTTCCATTCGACGTGGATTTTTTCGCCAGTGCGAAAGAACGCCGGAATTGCGATCAGCAGGCCCAGCACGGTGAGCACCACTCCCAGCGCAACGGGGAAATAGCCCGGACCCATGCGATTGAGTTCTCCAAACTCGTATCGTTGGGCGTAGATGGCGGCGAAGATGCCCAAGGCGGTGAGGGCTGCTCCACCGACCAGATCTTGCATGTCTTTGCTTTTCATTCTGTCTCCATTGAAGGCTCAACCCCAACGAAGCTCGTCAGAAGGTCGGCCAAACTGTACGATTTGCCCTCTCCCCGTGGGGAACGTGTGATTGAACGCGCAAAACCTGCTCTCGTCTTTAAGTAGTTGCACGTAGTAACTACAGCTAGTTGGCGTGGGAGCGGTCTACCAGATGCCGCGCGGCTGCTTCTTGCGCTGGTGCGAGGCAATGGCGGCGGCGACCGCAGGCCGGTTCGCACCACGCGCAAA
>JAABRN010000106.1 GCA_011390855.1 Hydrogenophaga sp.
GTCAGCCAGCCAGTCCGCGAGGCTCATGCTCCTGAGCCTCGATGACATGAAGAACCTGGCTCCTCACCTGCTGCCCCGGCTGCAGATTGCACTGGTCTCCACTCGCAATGCAGCCCCCACGGCACGCGACACCGAAGACCGCGCCATGGTGATGCTGTCAGCCATGCCGGTGTCCGACAGCACAGGTCGCACGATCGCCGTGCTCGCGGGTGGACTGCTGCTGAACCAGAACCTGAGCTTCATTGACCACATCAACGGCATCGTCTACCCCGACGGCTCCCTGCCCTTTGGCAGCCAGGGCACGGCCACCCTTTTTCTCGACGATGTGCGCATCACCACCAACGTGCGCCTGTTCCAGGAACAACGCGCCATCGGCACACGCGTTTCACAAACTGTGCGCGACACCGTGCTGGGCGCAGGCAACACATGGCTGGATCGCGCGTTCGTGGTCAGTGACTGGTACGTCTCGGCCTATGAGCCCCTGCTGGACGCGCGCGACCGGCGCATCGGCATGCTGTATGTCGGTTATCTGGAGGCACCCTTCCGCATGGTGCGCCACGCCATGCTGGGCGCCATCGTGCTGATCTTTCTGCTGGTGATGGCGCTTTCTGCGTGGTTCTCCATGCGATGGGCACGCAGCATCTTCAAACCGGTGGAACGCATGAACCACACCATGCTGCGCGTGGAAGAAGGTCATTCACAGACCCGCGTGGGTGCATTGACTGCGCGTGACGAACTGGGCGCCCTGGCCAGTCACCTCGACCACCTGCTGGACGTGATTGACGAAAAGACACTCACTCTCCGGCGCTGGGGCGAAGAGCTGGACCTCAAAGTGGCCGAGCGCACCCGCGAACTGGAGGCCAGCAACACCTCCCTGAAGCTGGCACAGCAGCAACTGATCAAGAGTGAAAAGCTCGCGGCCATCGGCCAGCTCACGGCCAGCATCGCACACGAAATCAACAACCCCATTGCAGTGATGCAAGGCAACCTGGACCTGATGCGCGAAACGCTGGGTCCTCAAAGCCTGCCAGTGCAAGGCGAGCTCAGGTTGCTGGACGAGCAGGTGGAGCGCATGCGCCTGATCGTCACGCAGCTGCTGCAGTACGCACGCCCCACCGAATACGCAGGCTATGTGGAAACACTGGACCTGAACCGCACGGTGGACGACTGCCTGGTGCTGGTGAGCCACCTGCTTTCGCAAACACGCATCGAAGTGCAGCGCGATTTTCAGGCCACCCAACGTGTGGGATTCAACCGCCAGGAACTGCAGCAAGTGATCATCAATCTCATGATCAACGCCATACAGGCCATGCCAGAAGGTGGTGTGCTGCGACTGGAGACGCGGGACTGGGAGAGTACAGGCGGATCGCAAGGCGGTGTCAGCCTCACGGTTCGGGATACCGGACCCGGCCTCACCTCCGATATTCTGGCTCGGCTGTTCAGACCGTTCTTCACCACCAAAAACGATGGCAATGGACTGGGCCTGTGGATCAGTGTGGGATTGGTGGAGCGCTACGGTGGCAGCATCGCGGCTGACAACCGATCAGATACACGAGGCGCTGCGTTCAGTGTTCAACTGCACAGTGAGCCACAGGCTCCCGACAGTGCGAAGACACGCACCAACGATGGTCGGCCAGGCTTGAAGGACTGAGCCTTCGTCGGGAGGTACCTTCTTCAGGCCAGCATGTCGAAACCTTGCGCCTCCACCCCGAGGAAGGCACTTGTAAAGCCGGCAAGGGCCGCGTAAAACCGCGCTTTGGGATGGGCCGCGATGGTGTCGCACATGGTGTTGGTCCAGGGCTGCACATGGACCGCGAAAAACTTCTGCTGCTGGGTCAGATTCGCCACCTCGACTTCGTCCCCAGCGATCAGATACCGCATGACCTCGCACAGGTAGGCGAAGTGGTCTTCGGTTTCGGACATGGTGTCGTCCCGGGAAAGGCCCAGCACAGCGAGATCGCTGCGCAACTGGGCCAGCGGTTTTTCGTTCAGGAAGCCACTGATGTAGTGCGAACCAAAAAGAAAAATCTCTGGCTTGCCCACGCCGCCAAACAGGGCGTCGTATTCGTTGGCCACTGCCGTGTCGTCGATGGCGCGCGCGGCCGCCACCAGCTGGCGCCAGGGCTCTTCAAGAAAACCGCCTGCAGCCGGTGCTTCGGTCACGGCCACACGCAACTGGGCCATGAGTTCAGGCGTGGGGGCCGCGTAATAGAGCGCAGCCAGCAGGCCGTAGACCTCGGCGCGTGCGGTTTCTTCGTCGAGGGCGGAGGAGACAGGAATGGATTCGTTCATAGAGATCACCGGGTACGTTGAAGCATCACGACAAAAGCTCGAAAGCCGGGCTCCGATCCAGCACACACCAAGGATCTGGCTTCGCCAGGCCGAGGGTGTGGTCCCCCTGGGGGGAAGACGCGAAGCTGCACAGGAGGGGTCAAATGTCGGTTATGCGCTTTTCATTGGCGTTTGAGTAAATGTCCACCACCCGACAGTCGCCGCACATTTTCAGGCGCTCCAGGGCTTCGCCCTGGAACATGGCGTGGCCGCTGAGTTTGCCCAGCATCACCTCAATGCCCTTGAGTGTGCCAAACGGTTTGCTGCAGCGCACGCACTGGTAGGGCTGCGCCTCGTTGAGCACGCGCAGCTGCTTGCGTTGTTCACTCAGAAGCAGCCGCGGCTGCAACGTGATGGCGTTTTCCGGGCAGGTGGTGGCGCAGAGGCCGCACTGCACACAGTTTTTTTCAATGAACCGCAGCTGGGGGCGCTCGGTGTTGTCCTGCAGCGCGCTGGCCGGACAGGCGCTCACGCAGCTCAGGCAAAGGGTGCAGGTGTCCTTGTTGACATTGATCGCACCCAGCAGGGACACGGCGGGCAGCGCAATGGCTTCGGACGCCCTTGCC
>JAABRN010000107.1 GCA_011390855.1 Hydrogenophaga sp.
ACTGTCTTGAAGCAGGTGGTCGAGCGCGAGTTCGAGCGTGGCGCGTTTTTCGGCTTGTACAGCGAAGCTGGCGCGGCGCTTCACACCTTGTGCCGGGGCTTCACCCAGCGCGGCATCGAGTGCGCTGAGGTCTTTGGCGTCTCGTGCCTCGATCAGCTTGAAATGCTGGCCTGTGTAGCCCATGCCGGTGACGATGGCCTGGGCCACCGCCATCTGGTCGCGCACGGCGTCGCGGTACTGAGGGGCTTCCTCGCCAGTCATGAGCACCCAGACCTGCGACGCGCCATAGGCGAAGGCGGTGAGCCACACATCCAGACCGATGGACGCGGTGTGCCAGAGCGGCAGGGGAATCACGCGCGCGGGCACACCACGAACGGACTTGTCGAGTGACGCTGCGCGACCCAGGTCGCCAATGAAGGCTGCGCCAGCTTCCTGGCTATGCAACAAGAGCGCTGCGTCTTTGCCCCCGGCCTTCTGGTAGGTAGCCAGCAGGGTGCGCAGTTTCACACCTTGTTCGCTGGCGCGAGGGTACGCGTAGCTCAATGCACCGGTGGGGCACACGGTGGTGCAGGCGCCACAGCCCACGCAGAGATTGGGGTTGACAACGATCTGGTTGCGCTTGAGGTCACTGCTGATGGCCAGCGCCGAGCAGATCTCCACGCAGGCGTTGCAGCCCACGGCTTCGTTGCGACCATGTGCACACACCTTCTGCTTGTAGGTGAAAAATTTGGGCTTTTCGAACTCGCCCACCAGCTCGCGCACCTTGAGCATGGCGTCCATCGCCTTGGCATCACCCAGCCCATGAGGCAGATGGAAATAGCCTTGTGGATGGGCGTGCTGACTGAAAGCCGGATCGCGGCGCAGGTCGAGCACCAGATCGAAGCGTTCGCTGTGGTCCTGGGGTTCACGCTGGAAATTGATGGCACCCACGGCCTCGCAGGCGGCCACGCACGAGCGGTGCGACTTGCATCGGTTCATGTCGACCTGATAATCCAGGCCGATCGCGTCCTCCGGGCACGCTGCCACACAGGCATTGCAACGGGTGCACAGGTCCAGGTCGATCGGATTGCCGGTGGACCAGCTCACGTCGAACGCGCCCAGCCAGCCGCGCACCTGTGGTGCCTGAGCAGCGATCACGGGGTAGCGCCGAGCCTGCATGCCGGCACCGCCAGTGGCCATGAGCGACACCTCCAGTACGTCGGCCACCATACCGGCCGCGCGTTCAGCCTGATCCAGGGCGCCTATGACCAGCAGTCGTCCGCTGCTCTTGTAGGTCACCGTGGGCACGGGTTCGGCATCGGGCAGGCGGGCGGCAGCCAGCAAGGCGGCGATCTTGGGCATGGCCTTGGCGCCTTCGCGGCCCCAGCCGCCGGTTTCGCGGATGTTGACGAAATGGATCGGGCGCACGTCGAGCGATACAGCGCCTTCGCTTTGCTCTGAAAGCTCGGTGAACAGACGGCTTTCCTGTGTGCAGGCAACCACAAGGTCTTCACTGCTGCGGCAAGCGCGCTGGAATGCGGGGGCATCGCGCCTGCACAGTGTGGTGTGCAGGGTCAGGTCTTCATCCAGCGCCTCGCCCAGGGCCTTGGGGTCCAGGGGCATGGTCTGGTTGCAGTTGCAGATCAGCGTGGTCATTTTGGGAATTGTTGGGTTCGGTGTGGTCTGCGGCAGAAGCCGGCAGAGGGGGCGCTTCTGTGGGAGCGTCTTCGGGGTTGTCGGCGGTTGCCTTGGCTGCCGTGTCGTCCAGGCTCGGATCCTCCGCCGGTTGAC
>JAABRN010000108.1 GCA_011390855.1 Hydrogenophaga sp.
TGGGTCTTCACTTCATGTTCGAGCCACTGGCCCTGGGTTTGCTCGACAGCGCCGCGCGCCTGGTTCGGGCGCAAGGGCTTCGCCTGGGCTTTGGCGGCATTGCCCGGCTGGACGAAGGCCTGTTGCCCGGGCGCGATGTGCTGGCCGAGCATCTGCGGCTTGGCTCGCAGTCGGTGATTCTCTCGCGCACGTTTCACGGCAGCGCCGCTGCAGGCAGCTTTGAGGACCAGGTGGCCGCGCTGCGCGAGGCCGAGCAGCAGCTGGCCCTGCGGGAGCCGGCTCACGTGCAAGCCGACCGCCAACGCATCGCGGAGGTCATTGGCCGCATCGCGATGCAGGCGGCCGCGCCCCCTACGGCCGTGGCATGAAGCGTTTGATGGATGCGCTGCTCGCACTGATCGCGCTGCTGGCGCTGGCGCCAGTGATGTTGGTCGCTGCGGTAGCGATTGTTGTTGAATCGGGCAGGCCAGTGTTGTTTCGCCAGACCCGCGTGGGCTGGCAAGGCCGCGAATTCGGCATGTTCAAGTTCCGCAGCATGGTGAAAAATGCGGCCAGCCTCGGCCCCTATTTCACTTCAGCCAACGATCCGCGCATCACGCACGTGGGCCGCTTCCTGCGCCGCACCAGCATTGATGAGCTGCCGCAGCTGCTCAACGTGATCACAGGAGACATGAGCTTGGTTGGCCCCCGTCCCGATGTGCCGGCTCAGCGCAGTCTTTACACCGACGCCGATTGGGCGCAACGCTGCAGCGTGCGTCCCGGCATTACCGGCCTGGCACAGGCACTGTACCGCTCGGAGTCTAGCGAAGCACAACGGCTGGCCGCCGACCTGAGCTACACCCGCGAGCACTCGATCTGGCTCGATCTGAAGATCTGCTGGTGGACGGTGAAACGCCTCACAGGTCGGGGAGCCAATTGATGCCCCCACGCTATTCACCTCGCTCGATCGCTGCCCCCCAAGGGGATGCGATCGCCCTTGGGACGGCCCGGCGGGCGATCTGACCATGTGCGGCATTTTCGGCTACTGGGATCGCAGGCAGCGGGCGCTGGACGGCGATGCCTTGCGCGGCATGGCAAAGGCACTGGTGCACCGGGGGCCGGACGACGAAGGCATTCAGCACCAGCCAGCGCGAGGTGTGGCGATCGGCAACCGGCGCCTGTCCGTCATCGACATTGGTCATGGTCACCAGCCTTTTGTGAGCGACGACGGGCAGATCGCGCTGGTGCAAAACGGCGAGATCTTCAACCATGTGGAGCTCGCCGCCGAACTGCGAACCCAGAGCGTTCGGCTGGACACGCACTCCGACACCGAGGTCATTCTGCGGCTGTATGAGCGCGAAGGCATCGCTTGCCTGAAGCGACTCAACGGCATGTTTGCCATCGCCATTCACGACGCGCGGGAAGACGCACTCTACCTGGCGCGCGACCGCATCGGCGTCAAGCCGCTCTTCACGCTGGACGACGGCACGCGCCTGCTGTTTGGCTCGGAGCCCAAGGCGCTCTGGCCTGCGCTGGGTGGCCAGCGCCCGGCCATGGACCTGGAAGCCATCCACCACTACCTGAGCTTCAACTACATCCCGGCACCGTGGACCGCCTACGAGGGTGTGCGCCATGTCATGCCGGGCACATGGCAGAAGTTCTCGCGCGGCCAACACGTGCGAACCGAGCGCTGGTGGAGCCTGGCCAGCCAGCACGAGCAAGACCATACGTTCGAGCGCTGGTCGGAAGAATTCACGGCCTTGCTCGACGACGCCACCCGCATACGTCTGCGCGCAGACGTGCCGTTTGGCGCCTTTCTGTCTGGCGGAGTGGATTCGTCCACCATCGTCGGCCTGATGGCACGCCACGTGAAAGAGCCGGTCAAGACCTTTTGCATCGGCTTTGCCGATCCACGCTACGACGAGTCGGCTTTCGCCCGGGCAGCAGCGAACCGCTTCGGATGTCAACACACCAGCGAAGTGGCTGAACTCAACATGCTGTCGCGCTGGCCGCAGGTGCTTCACCAGCTCGACCAACCGCACGGCGACGCGTCCTTCCTACCCACGCTGAGGGTGAGCGAGCTGGCCGCGAAGCAGGTGAAGGTGGTGCTGACTGGCGACGGTGGCGACGAGCTGTTTGCGGGCTACGACAAATACGCCCAGTTCTTCGCTCGAACCGATGCTGCGGCCCTGCCACAGGCCAACTTCGAGCGCGACTACTTCGACAGCATTTCTCTCTTTTCACCCAAAGCCAAGGCGGTGCTCTACCGTCCCGAGGTGCGCGCCCGCCTGAGTGGTATCGACAGCTTCACCACTGCGGCCCAGCCCTGGTTCGCCGAGGCGCAGCATTTTGACCGAGTCAATCAGGCGCTGTATCTCGACATGCAGCTTCTGCTCAGCGGCAACAACCTGGTCAAGCCCGACCGCATGGGCATGGCGGTCAGCATCGAAGCGCGCACGCCGTTTCTCGACTGGCGCATGATGGAGTTCGCTTTCCGCTCGCGCGGCATCACCAAGCTGTCCGCCCAGGGCGACAAAAAGCACTGGTTCAAGCGTGCTGCGGCTCCGCTGATCGGTGAAGACTTGGCGCATCGCAAAAAGCAGATGTTCACCGTGCCCGTGGGCGACTGGTTCAAGGGTGAACTGCACGGCTGGCTGCGCGAGACGCTGGCGGGCAGCGAGGTGATGGCACAGCTGTTTGAGCCAGCAGGTATTCAAAAGATGCTCGATGCCCACCGCGACGGACAACACAACTTCACGAGGGAGCTGCGCGCACTCGCGGCTGTGGCCCTGTGGCACCAGGATGCCTTCGGATGAGACAGCCGCCCCGCGCCCTGTTCGTGACCTACGGCGGCGGGCATGTGGGCATGGTGCTTCCAGTGATCCGCGAACTGGAAGCCAAGTGGCCCGGCATGGACTGTCAGCTGATGGCGCTGACCACCGGACACCTCAAGGCAAAAGCGCAGCGGCCCACACTGGGCTACCACGACTTTTTGCACCTGGTCGATGCCCACGCCGCTCGCCAATGGGGCGAGCGCTTGAGCGCGGGTAATACCAGCCCCGATGTGCCCATGGCAGAGACGATTGCCTACCTCGGCATCAACTACCTGGACCTGATCGCGCAACACGGCGAGGCGGGCGCAGCCAACCTCTACCGCCAGCACGGCCGATACAGCTTTCTCCCCCTGCACTTCATGCGCCGGGTGATCGAAGTGTTGCAGCCCGATGTGGTGGTCGCCACCAACTCGCCGCGCAGCGAACAGGCAGCGCTGGAAACCGCGAAAAATCTGGGTGTGCCGAGTGTCGGCATGGTCGACCTGTTTGGCCTGGACAGCGACACCTACGTGATGCGTGAGAGCCAACCGGACTGGACGTGCGTGATCACCGAGCGGGTGCGTGAACGCCTGATTCATCGCGGCTTTGCCGCCGATGGCGTGGTCGTCACCGGCAACCCGGCATTCGACGGCTTGTTCAGTCCCGACAACCAGCGCCTGGCCGGTGCATTCCTGGCGCAGCGGGGCTGGCAAGGTCTGCACCCCGTGTTGTTCGCCGGCCACGTGGAGCCCTGTGCCCACCCGGACACGACCGCGCTCGCTGGCCAGTCCTTGCCCAGGGAGATCGAGGCGGTGTTGCGCGAGCACGTGCGCCAAACACCAGATCTCGCGCTAATCGTTCGCTACCACCCGAGCGACTGGTCCAGCTACCCACGCCTACCCCACGAACCACGCATCCATTTCAGCGAACCGCCGCGCGAACCCATCCATCCCCTAATCCTCGCTTCATCGGTGGTGGTGGTGCAGACCTCCACCGTCGGGCTGGAAAGCGCGGTGGCGGGCAAACCCGTGATTTCGGTCGAAAACTCGCCCGCTGCCCACATCTGGTTCAGCCTGGCGGCGCAGGGGGTGTCCAGTCCTTGCGCGTCGCCACAGGATTTGCCCGCCTTCCTGCGCCATATGCTCGATCGCACCACCGCAACGGCAGAACCAGCGTTTCGCAGCGACGGCCGCGCCGCTGTGCGTGTGGCCCAGGTGGTACGGAATGCAGCGGAAAAAGCGGCCCATACTCGGCTTTTACCAACACCGGGTGGGCCAGAATAGTGCTTTGGTTCCATCTGCCGGATCCAGGCCCCCCAACATGCTGAAGAACTCCACCATCCTCGTCACAGGCGGCACCGGTTCGTTCGGGCACACCTTCGTGCCCATGACGCTGGCCCGCTACAGCCCACGCAAGCTCATCATCTACTCGCGCGACGAGATGAAACAGTGGGAAATGGCCAAGCTGTTCCAGGGCGATGACCGCGTGCGCTTCTTCATCGGCGACGTGCGTGACCGGGAGCGCATGTACCGCGCACTGGATGGCGTGGACTACGTGGTACACGCCGCCGCCACCAAGATAGTGCCCACGGCGGAATACAACCCGTTCGAGTGCGTCAAGACCAACATCAACGGCGCGATGAACGTCATTGACGCCTGCATCGACACGAAAGTCAAGGGCGTGGTTGCGCTCTCGACCGACAAGGCCAGCAGCCCGGTCAACCTGTACGGTGCGACCAAGCTCGCTTCCGACAAGCTGTTCGTGGCAGGCAATTCCTACGCGGGCTCCGATGGCTGCAAGTTCTCGGTGGTACGTTACGGCAACGTGATGGGCTCGCGCGGCTCGGTCATTCCCTTTTTCCTGACGCAAAAGGGCAAAGGCTCACTGCCCATCACCGACGAGCGCATGACGCGCTTCATGATTACGCTGGAACAGGGCGTGGAGCTGGTCTGGCACGCCTTTGAGGATATGGAAGGCGGCGAGATCTACGTGAAGAAAATCCCGTCCATGAAGGTGACCGACATCGCGCGTGCGGTGGACCCAGGAGCAAAACACGAGATCGTGGGGATCCGCCCGGGCGAAAAGCTGCATGAACAGATGATCAGCCCGGAGGACGCACACTACACGTACGAGTACCCGGAGCATTTCAAGATCCTGCCGGCCATCCACAGCTGGCACGAGGACTTCAAGCGCATCAAGGACGGCAAGCGGGTGCCCGAGGGCTTCACCTACGCCAGCGACAGCAACACCGAGTGGATGGATGTGCCCGCACTGCAGGCCTGGATCGCGCAGCACCAGGACAAGATCGGCCACTTCTGAGCCTAGCATTGACCTCGCACGCCATGGACCTCATTCCCTACGCCACCCAGTCGATCAACGACGACGACCGGGCCGCCGTGCGCGAGGTGCTAACTTCTGACTGGCTCACCCAGGGTCCTTCGGTACCGCGCTTCGAGCAAGCGTTCGCAGCTCGCCACCAGGTCGCTAATGCGGTGGCCGTGTCCAGCGCCACCGCCGGCCTGCACATCGCCTGCCTGGCCCTGGGCGCTGCGCCGGGCAAGGCGGTCTGGACCAGTCCCAACAGCTTTGTTGCCTCGGCCAATGCTGCGCGTTATTGCAGCGCCGAGGTCGACTTTGTCGACATCGATCCAGCCACCCGCAACCTGAGCGTCGCGGCGCTGGGCGACAAGCTGAAACAGGCCGAACGGTCGGGGAACCTGCCGGCCATCGTGATCCCGGTGCATTTCGCCGGCCTGCCCTGCGATCTAGTGCCGCTTCGCGCACTCGCCGACCGCTATGGTTTCAAGGTGCTGGAAGACGCGTCGCACGCCGTGGGCGCTCTCTACGACGGCCAGCCCATCGGCAGCCGATACGCCGATGCCAGCGTTTTCAGCTTCCACCCGGTCAAGATCATCACCACCGGCGAAGGCGGCATAGTCGCCACTCAGGATACGGCCCTTGCGCAATCGCTGCAGCAACTGCGCTCACACGGCATCACGCGCGAACGCGATCAGATGCAACACGCGGACGCGAGCGCTGGCGCCTGGTACTACGAGCAGCAGACACTGGGTTTCAACTACCGCCTCACCGACCTGCAGGCGGCACTCGGCGTGTCTCAGCTGCAGCGGCTCGATGGCTTTCAAGCCGCCCGTGAGCGCCTGGCCGATCGCTACGACCGCATGCTGGCCGACCTGCCCTTGCGTCTGCCTGCACGCGAACCGGGCAGCGATTCGACTGCGCGATCATCCTGGCACCTGTATGCGGTGGAGGTGCTGGCCAGGCCAGGCGTGGCCGACCGAGCCACCGTGTTCGCTCGCCTGCGCGCGGCCGGCATCGGTGTGAACGTGCACTACATCCCCATCCACCTGCAGCCCTACTACCGCGCGCTGGGCTTCAGGCCCGGCCAGTTTCCGGCAGCTGAGGCCTATTACGCCGGCGCTATCTCGATCCCGCTCTATCCCACCCTAACCGACGCCCAGCAAGACCGGGTGGTGGCCGAGCTTCGGCAGGCGCTGGTAGCATGAGCACCGCCATCGTTGTTCAGGCGCGAATGAGCTCGACGAGACTGCCGGGCAAAGTACTGCTGCCCCTGGGCGGCGAGCCCATGCTTGTGCGGCTGATCGAGCGCCTGCGCCGGGCGCAGCGCGCCGACGCCATCGTAATCGCGACCACCACGAACAATGGTGACGACGTGATCGCCGACCTTTGCGGTCAGCTCGGTGTAGCTTGCCACCGCGGCAGCGAACACGATGTGCTTGCACGCTACGCCGATGCGGCTCGCGCGGTGCAAGCCACGGTGGTGGTGCGCATCACCTCGGACTGTCCGCTGATCGACCCCGCACTGGTCGACCAGGTGATCGCACGCTACCAGGCGGGTGGCGCTGACTACGTTTCCAACATGCTGCCGCCCACTTGGCCGTACGGCATGGCGGTCGAGGTGTTCAGCGCCAAAGTGCTTGCCGAAGCGCACGCCGAGGCGACCGAGCCCGCCGAGCGGGAACACGTCACGCCCTTTCTCTACGCGCACCCGGAACGATTCCGTCTGCACAACGTGGCCAGTCCAACGGACCTCAGTAGCCAGCGATGGACGGTGGACACGCCGGAGGACTACGCTCTGTTACAGCGCCTGTTCGATGCGGTGCACCCCTCGCACCCCGATTTCACGCTGGCCGACCTGCTCGCCACCATGCAGGCCCACCCCGACTGGCTGGCGATCAACCAGCACGTCCGGCAAAAGTCCGCCACCGAATTCCAGACCACTCAGGAGCCCCACCCATGACCTTCAACACCGAGCAGGAAGCCTTCTGGGCCGGTGACTTCGGTACCGAGTACATCCAGCGCAACCAAGGTGATGCCTTGCTCGCCTCGAACCTCGATTTCTTTGCCAAGGCATTGCGCAGCGCGCGCGGGGTCAAGAGCTGCATCGAGTTCGGTGCCAACATCGGCATGAACCTCAAGGCGCTCAAGCTGCTGCATCCCGGCATCAACGCCCACGCCATTGAAATCAACGCCGACGCGGCGCAGCAGCTGGCCAACGTGATCCCGCGTGAGCAGGTGCATCACGGCTCCATCCTCGATTTCATCCCCGAGATACCCTGCGACCTCGCGCTGATCAAAGGCGTGCTCATCCACATCAACCCCGAGGTGCTGCCGCAGGTCTACGACAAGCTGGTAGCGGCTACCGGTCGCTACCTGCTGGTGGCCGAGTACTACAACCCGGCGCCCGTGGTCATCCCCTACCGCGGCCATACCGATCGCCTGTTCAAACGCGACTTCGCCGGCGAGATCATGGACCGCCACCCCGCGCTGCAGCTGGTGGACTACGGCTTTGCCTACCGGCGCGACCCCAACTTCCCGCAGGACGACATCACCTGGTTCCTGATGGAAAAACGCTGACCCGCCCCCACGAGCGCTCGACATGCTGACCTACTGCCAACACTGCGTAATGCCGGACACCAAGCCGGACCTGCAACTCGATGAACACGGCGTGTGCAACGCCTGCCGCAGCTACGAGCGCCGTAAGGAAGTGGACTGGGACGCCCGCTACCAGGAGCTGCTCAAGGTGCTGGAGAAATACCGCCGCCCCGATGGCAGCACCTGGGACTGCATCGTGCCGGTCAGCGGCGGCAAGGACAGCACCTACCAGGTGGTGCGCATGGTGCAACTGGGCTTGAACCCGCTCTGTGTCACCTCATCCACCTGCGACCTCTCGCCGCTGGGCCGCACCAACATCGAAAACCTCAAACGCCTGGGTGTGGACCACATCGAGGTCTCGCCCAACCCGCTGGTGCGCGCCAAGCTCAACCGCGTCGGCCTGACCCAGGTCGGCGACATCTCCTGGCCCGAGCATGTGGGCATCTTCACGATCCCCGTGCGCGCAGCGGTACAGTTCAACGTGCCCCTCATCGTCTGGGGTGAAAACTCGCAAAACGAATACGGTGGTCCGGCGGCAGCAGCGCAGAACAACGTGCTCAACCGCCGCTGGCTGGAGGAGTTCGGCGGCCTGCTGGGCATGCGCGTGGCCGACCTCATCGGGCAGGAGGGAATCGAAGCCAAACACCTGATCCACTACACTTACCCCAGCGACGAAGACCTGCAGCGCGTCGGCGTGACCGGTCTGTTCCTTGGCCACTACCTGCCCTGGGACGGACTGGCCAACACGCTGATCGCGCAGGCCAACGGCTTTCACAGTTACCACAAGGTGGTGGAAGGCTCGATGGTCAATTACGAGAACCTGGACAACCACCAGACCGGCATCCACGACTACTTTAAGTTCCTGAAGTTCGGTTTTGGTCGCGCCACCGATCTTGCCTGCCTGCACATCCGCCGTGGTCGGCTCACGCGCCAGGACGGGCTGGAGGCGGTCAAGCGCCTGGACGGTTTGTTTCCCTGGGAATACCTGGGCAAGCCGTTGAAAGACATCCTGCGTCCGCTGGACATGACCGAAGACGAATTCATCCGAGTCTGCGACCAGTTCACCAACAAGAAAATTTTTAAACGCGATGTGAGCGGTGCCCTGATCAAGGACCGCGACGGCAACCTGACCAAAATCAACGACGACAACCCGTGAGCACCGCGTGAAGGTAGGAGTGATCGACTATGGGGTGGGCAATCTGGGTTCGGTGATGCGGGCAGTGGAGGAACTGCGCGTCACCCCGGTGCTGGTTAACCGCTCACAGGACATGCACGCTGCCGATTGCCTGATCCTGCCTGGCGTTGGCCATTTCGCCGACTGCGTGCGCCTGCTGGACGCGGGCGGCTGGACGCAGGCGCTGCGCGACGAGGTGCTGGGCTACAGCCGCCCGCTGCTGGGCGTGTGCCTGGGCATGCAGCTGCTGGCCGATGTCAGCATGGAAGGCGCTACCGACGCTCGGGGCGTACCTGGTCTGGGCCTGGTGCCAGGCCGCGTAGAGCACTTGCGCACGCTGGGTTGCACCGCACGCGTGCCCCACGTGGGCTGGAACGCGATCGCCAAAACACCCACCGACGATCATCTGTTCAACGGCATTCCCGACGGCACGGATTTCTACTTTGTGCACAGCTACGCCTTCGTGCTCGAGCACAAAGACGACGTGCTCGCCACGACAGACTATGGCGTCCCGGTGACGGCAGCTGTTCGTCGCGGCCACGTCTGGGGCACCCAGTTTCACCCCGAAAAAAGCTCACGCGCCGGATTTCAGCTGCTGCGCAACTTCATCACGGGACCGGCATGCTGAAGGTGCGCGTGATCCCCACTTTGCTGTGGAAACAGTTTGGCCTTGTCAAGGGCGTGGGGTTTGACAGCTGGCGTCGCGTGGGGCCGGTGCTGCCCGCGATCAAGGTCTACAACCAGCGCGAAGTGGACGAACTGGTGCTGGTTGACATCGTCGCTCACCGCTCGGACGACGACCCAGATTACGAATCCATCGACGAGTTTGGCCAGGACTGTTTTGTGCCCCTCACCGTGGGCGGTGGCATCACCCGCATGGAACAGGTGCAGCGCCTGCTGCGCGCCGGTGCCGACAAGGTGAGCCTCAACACCGTCAACTACGCTAACCCTGGGTTGGTGACACAGATCGCGCAGCGCCACGGCGTTCAGTGCGTCGTCGCCAGTATCGACGTGCGCGCGCAGGACGATGGTGGCTGGACCTGCTTCAGTCACGCTGGACAGCAGGCGACCGGCCGCGAGGCGGTGGCCTGGGCGCGCGAGCTCGAGGACCGAGGCGCCGGTGAAATCCTCATCACCTCGATCGAGCGCGACGGCACGATGCAGGGCTACGACCTTGCGCTGATCGAGGCCGTGGTGAGCGCGGTCAGCATCCCGGTGATCGCGTCCGGCGGCGCTGGAAGCTACCAGCACCTGGTGGACGCTGTCACGAAGGCCGGCGCGTCGGCCGTGGCCGCCGCCAGCATGTTCCACTTCACAGAGCAGACCCCTGCGGGCGCCAAAGCAGCGCTGGCCGCAGTCGACGTGCCGGTGCGCCAGGCGTTCCAGCCCGACAGGAGCACCTGAGCATGGCGGCCCGCGTGAGCATCCGGGTCGACGCCTCGGCCCGCATGGGTACCGGCCACCTCAAACGCTGCCTCGCCCTGGCTGATGCGCTGGAAGCAGCGGGCGCCGAGGTGAGTCTCGTGGTGCGGGCCATCGACCCGGTGGCAGCTCAGCTGCTGGCCCGCACGGCATGGGCGGTGAAATGGCTGAATGCCCCCGCAGGCCAGGCAGCATCGCGGCCATCCAGCGCCGAAGACCCGCCACACGCGCCCTGGGCCGAAGTTTCCTGGCAACAGGATGCGAGCGAGACCATCGACGCCTTAGGCGCCCAGCCGCCCGACTGGCTGGTGCTGGACCACTACGCGTTCGACGCGCGCTGGCACCAGGCTGTGACCCATGCCCTGGGTGTTAGGCTGCTGGTGATCGACGACACGGCCGACCGATCGCTGGCTGCCGATGCGCTGCTGGACCATAACTGGCACGCTGACCACCGCGCGAAGTACGCTGGCCGGCTGCTCAAGCCGCCACGCTGGCTTTGCGGCCCGCGGTTTGCTCTGCTGAGCAACGCCTACCGCGATGCACCCCGCTACCAACCGCAAGCAGACGTGCGCAGCATCGGCATCTTCATGGGCGGCACCGATCCGGGTGGAATCAGCATGAGAGTGCTGGCCGCGTGTCGTGACGTCGGAATTGCCGGTGAGATCGAGATCGCCACCACATCGGCCAACCCGAAGCTGGCCGACTTACGGGCCGCCTGCGCGGCCTCGCCACCGGCGCGTCTCACCATCGACCTGCCTGATCTCACCAGCTTTTTTGCACGCCACGACCTGCAGATCGGCGCTGGGGGTGGCGCCACCTGGGAGCGCTGCCGGATCGGCGCTCCCACCATCGTTCTGGCCCTGGCCGATAACCAAACGGCGGTGGTCCCGGCTCTGGCCCAGCTGGGCGCCGTGCGCGCTGCGTCTTTGCCTGGCACCGCAATGCCAGACGCTCCGCCCCTGACCACAGTGCTGATTGATCTGCTGGCCGATGCGCCAGCGCGCGCTCGCCTGGCCGATCGCGCAGGCGCCCTGGTCGATGGCCGCGGTGCGCAGCGCGTGGCGCTGCACCTGCTGGCGGCCTCGCTGCAAGTCCGGCCGGCCATCCTCAACGATGCCGAGCAGCTTCTCAAGTGGCGCAACCACCCGAAGGTGCGGTCGATGTCGATCCAGGGCAAGGAGATCGCCCTGAGCGACCACCTGGACTGGCTCAACCGAACGCTGACCTCCCCCGATCGATGGTTGATGGTGGGTCATCGCGGTGAGTGCCCGGTGGGTAGCATTCGCTTTGACCGCATGACCAACGACCAGCTGGAAGTCTCGCTCTACCTCGACCCCGATTTGCTGGGCCTGGGCCTCGGTCCGCACCTGCTGCTCGCCGGCGAACTGGCTCTGGCCAAGCGCCTGGGTCGCCCCTTCACCGTTCGCGCCACGGTGTTGCCGGGCAACACCGCGTCGCAGCGGCTGTTCGAAACCTGCGGCTACCATGGGGGTCCGTTGCAGTACGCCAAATCCGTTGAGCCCAGCCATGAAGATTCTTGACCGCACCATCGGCCCCAGCCAGCGTCCCTATCTGATCGCCGAGATGTCGGGCAACCACAACCAGTCGCTGGAGCGCGCGCTGCAGATCGTGGATGCGGCCGCGGCCCATGGCGCTGACGCCATCAAGCTGCAGACTTACACCGCCGCCACCATGACGCTCAATGTGCGCATGCCCGGCTTTGTGATCGAGGACCCCAAGAGCCTGTGGGCAGGGCGTCAACTCTATGAGCTCTATGAAGAGGCCCACACGCCCTGGGATTGGCACGCACCCATCATGGCGCGCGCGGCCTCGCACGGCGTGGCCTGCTTCAGTTCTCCGTTTGATGCCACGTCGGTCGATTTCCTCGAATCGCTGAATGCCCCGGCCTACAAGATTGCATCGTTCGAGAACACCGACTTGCCGTTGATCCGTCGCGTAGCGGCCACGGGCAAGCCCGTCATCATGTCCACCGGCATGGCGACCGCCGGGGAGATCGACGAAGCGGTGCGCGCCGCGCGGGAAGCCGGCTGCCAGGATCTGGTGTTGCTCAAGTGCACCAGCACCTACCCAGCCTCGGCGGACAACACCAACATCAGCACCATTCCTCACCTGCACGCTTTGTTTGGGTGCGAGGTGGGCCTGTCGGACCACACCATGGGCTGCGGCGTGTCGGTGGCGGCCACTGCCTTGGGTGCCACGGTGATTGAAAAGCACTTC